>DCMX01000201.1 GCA_002321855.1 Fidelibacterota bacterium UBA1611
ATCACTTGGAAGGGTCGCTGTTCTCCGTTTTCAGACAAAATTCTAATAAAAAAAGCCCCATTATTGAAGGGGCTTTTTTTATTAGCAAGCAGGATAAATCAAAACCAGGAAGCGGGGGAACTGCCAGGTTTCTACTCTATTATCCTGCTTTAAATTCTCTGAAGTAAGTTAAGTTCCTCACTTACATCCGGCAAGATATTTCTAATTAAATACTTATGAATTATATGCTTAAAGAAGTGATTGAAATCGATAAAAATCTAATGATCTGGATAAATAATTCTTTGTCCAATCAAGTTTTTGATCTCTTAATGCCTATAGTGACCAATGAGAATTTATGGGTATTCCCGATATTGATCCTGATCGGATATTTAGGTTATTTTTCTGGGAAACGTGGAAAGATCGCTATAGGTATTTTATTGATAACTACTATTTCTTGTGATGCTGTCTGTGCCCAGGTCCTTAAACCCTGGATAGGGAGGATAAGGCCATCCCATGAAATAGTTGATCAGATCAATTTGCTTGCAGGTAAGGGAGGAAAATGGAGTTTTCCATCTAACCACGCAGCAAACAGTTTTGCAGCTGCAACAGTGCTTTCCTACTTTTATGAACGATTCAAAATCGTATCTTACAGTTTAGCCTTTTTGATCGCACTGTCCCGTATCTATGTGGGTGTACATTATCCAGGAGATATTCTTGCTGGAGGAATTGTGGGGTATTCGCTGGCTTGGATAATGCTTACCCTATGGGTGATAATCAAGATGAGAGAATTAAAACAAGGTCGGTTTTGGGTCTGGTATGATACTACCGGTACACCAAAAGTTTAGTTCGGCATTTGGTCATCGGGTGGTTTTACGCCAAAAGCAGAAAATCCATCTTCTCTGTTGGGTAATTTTATTTCTCCATGCTTTGACTCAAACTTATTGATATTATCCTGAAGCGCCCGTAAAAAGGCTTTTCCATGAGGCGGGGCCATAATGATCCTCGAATGGATCTTTGCCTTTGGAACACCTGGTAAAATTCGGGTAAAATCCAAAACAAATTCTGCTGGTGAATGGGTTACAACAACAAAGTTAGCATATTCCCCGGAGCTTATTTCTGAATCCAACTCAATGTTGATCTGCTGAATATTTTTCTTTTCCTGACTCATAATGACCCTCTAAATCTTATCAAACTCACGTTCATTAAAATCTTCCCAATCTTCATCTAATCCATCAAACTGGGAATATCCTTTAATATTATCATCTGTCTTATCTTTTGGTATTATCTCATTCTCATATATATTATAGTGATCTTTCTTTTTCTCAAACTCACTGGGGTCTCCTTCTTCTTCTTTGGTCTGATCTAGATCATCCACATCTTCGCTGTAGACCTCCGGATCAAAGAAATCCAGATTTTCGACTATCCCGTTTGCCATTAAAAATTCTAGAAAATCCAGAAATTTCCGGTTCTTTAGATCGGTCCTACAAACCGAACAAACCAAAGAATCCTTAAGATTAGTTTCTTTGATTGTGTTTTCACAAACAGGACAAATGATGCCCTCTAACATTTAAAATACCTTTAAAAATCGGCGGATAATATAATTGGTGGCTGAACAGCCGTCAACTATTATGTCGAGCCAGAAATATATTTCTTAATAAAATTATTTCTCGCTCAGTTAACGATTGGCCTCTTCGAGCCTTTACTTTAGATGTTGAATCTAAAAATTGATCAAAATCCATATTTTTATTTGACCCATTATAGTGAAATGAAAAAGAAGGTATATCTCTATTAGGAAAAGTATGGGAAATAATATTACATCCCACGCCAACATTCGTTCCTGTATTGAACTGGGTACCAATAGCAGTTTTGGAATGATCACCAATGAATAACCCTAAAAATAGTGAATCCGAATCAACATTTTGACCATTTACCTTTATTGAAACAGGTGAATAATTATTCTTAAGATTACTATTAGTGGTACCTGCCCCAAAGTTCACCCACTCTCCAACAAAACTGTCACCCAAATATCCATCGTGAGCTTTATTGGACCAGCCCTGGAAAATGGTACCATGCAACTCACCAGCAATCTTACTACCAGGACCAATGATACATTTTTCGATCTTTGAATGTGCATTAATAGTGGAGCCAGACCCTATAAAGACCGGACCCTTTAAATAAACAAATGGTTGAATCGATACATTTTCCGAGATCACCACCGGTCCATCAGATTCATCGATAGCTACATTAGGATCGACAGGGATCGATGTGATCTGTTCAGATATTTCCTGGACAGCTTGAGGGATCCAATTCAATATGTCCCAAAGATAATTAGCTTTTTTTACTTTTAATTTCTTTTTTATTATTCCTTTTGGGGTTTTCATGGAAAGTGGTCCACCATTTGACATCCATTGATCGATAGTTTTTGATGATAAGTTCAAAGCAATCATGTCTTCATCATTGAAAAACCCTGTTCCTGGAGTGGATCTTATTTCTTCAATTTGACCAGATGACCAGAGCACGCTACCATTTAACCAAATTCCATCATTAAATCTATCTGGATTAACGGATGTTCCAGGGTGATTATCACGAGTAACGTCAACCAATTCGTCCCGTACAACTAATGCAGATATGTCAATTGAATCTAATTTCTTGACTCTCTCAATAAAGGTTTTTGCTCCACAGCGAATATCAAAGACAGGTCGGGTAAGCGAAATTGGCTCTAAATTCAAAGCCTTATGATCTTCAAAAACAATAACGTTCACGAAAGACCAAGTAACTGCTCAATTGTTTTAAAATTCTTTTCAAAATATCCATTACCTTTATTCTCTAGAATTATGGTATAAAGTTTATCCGATATTGAAGACTGAAAACCTATTTTTAAGGGGTTATTCAATTCCCAAGCCAACATAGTGGTCGCTGGATTAAAAGTTATATTCAAATCTATCAATGCATCATTGTTCAAGGTTCTGACACGATCTAAAAATGGTTCATTATTAATAATACCCATTTGGTTCAAATTATCATCGCCAAAGGTTATAAAGTTTTTATGGAGCCCTAACGGATAATATGGAAGTGCATCCTTATGACATACATAGTGAATAGTATGCTCAGGAAGTTCCTTTTCAGGTTTGATAAGGTAATTTATGATTTGAGCATATTCTTTTTTATTCGGTAGCAGAAACAATATGAAATTGATCCGATTCTCATTATTATTAATTTTGATCAAAGGTGGTTCAGGTTTTTTCTTCACTAAGTTTTTCCACCAGAATAGGCATCTGAATTCCCATGGGATATCCATGGTAGAATATACCTAGAAGAAAACAAACCCCGTTATCCTGATTCCATTTTAAAACTAATGTATAAAGGTATTCTCACCTCACTTAAATTCATCTATCACTCAAATAGTTTTTCAATTTTATTTTACTAATGAATTAATTGTATGACACTCGGACGGAAATTATTATGGGGAAGCCTTGGTTGGGTTACATTAGGACCGATTGGTGCCATACTGGGATATGCCTATGCCCAAATAACGGCAAATGATCCATACAACCCTTGGAGGTCAAGACAAACTGATGGATCAACTACATTTCCTAGAACCCGAACGGGTGATTTTATTGTTTCACTACTGGTTCTTTTCGCCAAGGTCATGAAAGCAGATGATCAATTGTTAAGATCTGAACTGGATTATGTTAAATCGTTCCTCCTGCAACAGCTTGACCATTCTCAGGTACGGGATTACATGATCATTTTTAAAGAGATCCTACAACAGGATTACGCTTTGAAGGATGTTTGCCGACAGATCCAGAGATCTATGGATCATCCTAGCCGTATTGAATTGATTCATGTGTTATTTGGTCTATCTCAAGCTGATGGGAACATACATCCACAAGAGGTTCGAGTAATACAAATTATTTCCCGATACTTGAACGTGAATGAAAAGGACTTTGAATCGGTCATGGCAATGTTCATAGTAGATTCACGATCTTCTTATACCATACTTGAGATCAATTCTTCAGCCAAGGATAACGAAGTGAAACGAGCCTACCGTAAAATGGCAAATAAATACCATCCAGATAAAGTAGCACACTTAGGAGACGATCTCCGCAAGATAGCAGAGGAAAAGTTCAAAGCTGTCAATAATGCATACCAGACCATAAAAAAAGAACGAGGTATCAAATGATAAAAGAAGAGCCAGGTAAATTTCCTTATACACGTGGAATTTATGCTGATATGTATGAATCTCGCTTATGGACAATGCGCCAGTATGCGGGCTTTACATCTGCCAAGGCATCTAATGAAAGGTTTCATTATTTGCTCAAAAATGGTGTCATGGGTTTATCCATCGCTTTTGATCTTCCAACTCAAATAGGTTATGACTCTGACCACCCTATGTCTAAAGGTGAGGTAGGTCGTGTAGGTGTTCCAATCACAACACTGAAAAATATGGAAACACTTTTAAATAAAATTCCATTGGATACGGTCTCAACATCAATGACCATCAATGCCACCGCAGCAATGGTCTTAGCTTTTTATTTTGTGACCGCAGATAAGCAAGGTGTGCCTTTGAAAAAACTACGTGGCACAATACAGAATGATATCCTTAAAGAATACGCTGCTAGAGGAACTTATATTTATCCACCAAAAAATTCTATGCGTTTAGTAACAGATATTGTTGAATTCTGTACAAACCATGTTCCAGGATGGAACACTATCTCAATATCTGGGTATCATATCCGCGAAGCAGGAAGCACAGCGAAACAAGAACTTGCATTTACATTCGCAAATGGAATAGCTTATGTACAAGCCGCTATTGACCAAGGGTTAGATCCGAACGATTTCGGACAAAGACTTTCTTTCTTCTTCAATGCTCATAACGGATTCTTAGAAGAGATCGCTAAGTTTCGAGCTGCCAGAAAAATATGGGCAATAATTATGAAAGATCGGTTTGGCGTCACCAATGAGAAAGCTATGATGTGCCGGTTTCATGTCCAGACAGGTGGTTCTACACTGACTGCAAGCCAAATCAACAATAACCTAGTAAGAACTACAATTCAGGCCCTCTCTGCCGTATTGGGAGGTACTCAATCCCTACATACCAATAGCCGTGATGAAGCTTTAGCTCTTCCAACGAACGAATCAGTTAAATTAGCCCTTCGAACCCAGCAAATCATTGCCCACGAATCAAGTATCACCAAATATCCAGATCCACTTGGTGGTAGTTACCTTATTGAAGAAATGACCGATAAATTCGTAGAAAAGACATTTGGATTGATCAAAGAAATTGATGCTCAAGGTGGCGCAATAAGAGCAATAGAAAGCGGATGGACCCAAAATGAGATCGCCCAAAGTGCATACGAATATCAGAAAGCAACGGATACTGAGGAAAAAATTATTGTTGGGGTTAATCGATTTAAAGAAGAGAACGCAGGAGAACAGAAGACCCTAAATATTGACATCGAGGGTGTTAACCAACAAATCAGTTCAATTAACAAATTAAAATTGAACCGGAATAATGTACAGGTTCAAAATCAGTTATCCGATCTGGAGAGTGCCGCAAGTTCATCAGATAATCTGATACCATATTTGATCAACTGTGTAAAAAACGAATGTACACTTGGCGAAATGTCTGACACGTTAAGAAAGGTTTTCAGTGAATATAAAAGTATATGATCAAGTTTGATTTTATACAATGCGCTAATATCATTAAATAGGAAGTGTATAGTCATAGATATTGAAGTACCTATAAAAGAGGAACGAATCCAACCATTAGCATTAGGAATGATTCATTATGTTATTGTATTTATTAATTTATATAAGCTGAATAGACTATTATTGGTCCAAGGTCTTATGTTATGTTATGAATACTGGATTAATCCGGTTGATCAAAAAATATTTAAAGACCTTAATCCATGCGATTGGAATCACGGAATCACTAACCATGTTATGGATAATGGTTTTCACTCCCTATTCACTATACTTTGTTCATTGATAGTAGTAAGCATATCAAGAATCATTCTTAATTCTTATATAATAGTTCAGGTCGCATCCGGATTTATGATATATGTAATCTCTACAAATATACAATTTCATTTATTTTTCATTTGATCATGTTGTTCACCCAGCTCATACAGGCAAACTTGCGAACAAAGGCCCTTGGAAAGAAAATTGAGTATTACAATCGCATTGGGTCCACCAATTCAGAAGCCTGGGAATTATTGACCTTAGGCGCTGACCATGGTACGATCGTATTGACCGATCATCAGTTTCAGGGAAAAGGTCGGGCTGGCAATAGTTGGTTCATGGGTGCAGGGAAAGGGTTGGCAATGTCAGTGATCCTCAATAATAAATATTCCTTAAAATTCTTAGGGCTTATCTCTTTAGCGGCAGGTATCGCGGCTACAAAATCCATAGCACAACACGGTTTAGATTCTAAATTGAAATGGCCAAACGATATTTTAATTAATGATAAAAAAGTAGGCGGAATACTATGCGAAACAAAAATAAAGAAAAATGCAGTAAAGAATATGGTGATTGGGATTGGAATTAACGTGAACGAAGCAAATAATGAATTCCCGGATAACATCAAGGACCTATCCACATCTATGGCTATCTGCTCAAATCATCCGCACCAGAGAGAACGTGTCACTGCAGAGTTATTGAATTCCCTTGAAAGCCTTCTGCAAATGATCGATCATGATCCAAATAAAATAGTTCATGAGTGGTTGGATCGATGTGGGCATTTGAATGATCCTATCAGGTTCATTGATCAAGGAAAGGTAATAGAAGGTATATTCTCTGGGCTTGATAATCTTGGAAATGCAAAAATAAAAACAGATCTCGGGAACAGAGTTTATCGATCCATTTATTAGAGTAAACTAATAAACATGATAACAAAACGGCTTTTATCATTTTACTTTTTTATTTTTATGATCGACAATACAAACAGTCAGGAAATTCCATTCGGTTCTCCAGAATATTTTAATTCAACTATAAATCTTAAACCAGTTCTGATATCCTTCGAAAATGAATACACATTTTCCGATATAGATCAGGCTCAAATTTTTAAAACTATCAGCGGCCAAAATCTTATTCAATATATATATCTGGATTTCGATAAGGTTAGTTCGATTCGATTCAAAATAGATACTGATAATTTTCCAAGTAATGGCGAGTTATTTTTTATCGATCCATCCATTAATGGGTGGGTCGGACCTTATAGATCAGAACTCATAAAAAATCATCAAACAGGACTTACTGGGCAAATAAGATCGTCCCAGGTCATTATTGAATGGTCATCTTCTATTGGAGAACCAGCTGAAATACCTGTACAGTCAATTATAAAAATAACTGAACCAAATTTCTTAAAACCCACAAAAATTAGTCAGCCACCTTACCAAACACAAATTGATCGGGAAAGATTAGTAATTTTACTCACAGGTTATTGGCCCCCAAGTAACGAAGCCATACGTCCATTCAGTCGTAGTCTTTTGCTCAATCCAGAGGGCTGGATAGGAGAGAACTGGGAGGATCGAGGTTATGATATTATTTCATTTTTTCCTGTTTTCAACCCTCCAGATTGTTCGAACTGTGGACAAGGAACCGGTGATCTGGAAGTGGATTACCAGGATACATCTATTGATTTTTGGAATATTGTAGATACGCTGTCACCAGTCGCAATAGTTACATTCAGTCGAGGTTATATTGATAACAGCTGGGAATTGGAATGGAAATATTACAATCTGACAACCTGGTCCAATGACTTTACTCCGCCTTATTTACCAACACCAAATCCACCTGAATCGGATGTGCCGATTAATTATATCCGTTACTCATCACTACCATTGGACACTATCGTAGCAGCCATTGATTCCTCCGGTTTAGGTTTAACTGCTTATATTGATTATACAGATGGTGCAGGTGGATATTTATCAGAATTCAAAGGATACCATGGGGTATGGTATAAGGCAGAAATGGATTCGTTAAATATTCCATGTTATCTGGCAGGACATGTACATGTTGGTGGTTTGATCGATTGGGAAACCGCGCACGAAGCAGCAAAAATTACACTACGTGAAGTAATTAAGATCGTGGATGATTATCGTGAACTTCCAGGAGATATAAATGATGATGGGGTAGTATCGATTATGGACCTGTTATTAATCGTATTTCATCTGTTAGAAACGAACGAAATGACGGATGAACAATTGCAAATAGCGGATCTGAACTTTGACCAAACAATCACGATCATGGACGTCTTATTATTATCTGATATTATTATGGGTATGTAATAGGGACCTTCTTTTCAATACTGGAATGGATGTGAGACCTTAATGCTTACTTCGTATCTTGAGAAAACAGTTAAGGATTCTTCCATCTCATTACAGCACTCTATAATTTGACCTTGGCTCATTCCCGGGTTTACATTGATCCCAAATAAAATAACATGATGATTCTCCGTATCAACGATACGGATGTCATGATAGCTTGTAACACGGGGATCATTGGACCAATGCTTATCTAAAAAAGATCTAACTTTTTCTGCCAAGGGATTCCCGGGCTGAACAGGATCGATATGTATTGTAGGCGATACGCCCAATATTTCTGTTAGCTGATTTTCTACATCTTCAGAGAGGTCATGAGCTGAAGCTGTTGTCTCATCTGCGTTAATTTCAACATGACAGCTAACGTATTTATCATTACCATAACTGTGAATTGTAATATCGTGCACTCCTAAAACACCATTTACCTGCCTAACTATACGTCGAATCTCATTTATTTCATCACTGGTTGGGGGCTTACCTATAAGATCGTCAACAGCGTCTCTGGCAATATGAAATGCTGTCCAAATTATGAATAATGCTATACCGATACCGGCCCAACCATCTAATTGATAATAACCAAATTTTCCCGCTACCATTGCCCCTATCACCAGCAATGAAGATAAAGCGTCAATACGATGGTGCCATGCATCAGCATGTAGGGTACCAGAAGCTATCTTTGTTGAAAGAAATTCTGCATAGCGTGCAGTTGTTTCCTTGATAACTATCGTGAATGCAATAACACCGACCATCCACCATTCTGCGTTTACAGGACTTGGTGAAATGATCCGCCGGACAGAGACTTCAAAAAATTCTACGCTTGCTACACCTAACAAAATGGCAATAATAAGGGTCGCGATATACTCAACCCTCCCGTGACCGTAAGGGTGCTCTTTGTCAGCAGGCTTTTCTGATGCCCGGAATCCCCAGATCACTACTCCTGAAGAAAAAACATCGGATAAGGTATGGAAAGCATCAGCGATAACACTTACTGAACCTGACATTAGTCCTATAGCCATCTTAGATATGAATAAGACCGTATTAACCAGAACGGATATCCATCCTTGAAAAACACCAATTCTAATTCGGTATATCCGTGCCGATTCTTTCGTATTCGGAATGAACCTTTTGGTCAGTTTTTCAAACAAGCGACTTATATAAGATCTCTTATTTTATGGAAATTATTTTGTTAATTATGAATCGTATGCTGCCATCCCCGTCACTTCCTCTCCTAAGATCAGAGTATGCATTTCATGTGTCCCTTCGTAGGTGAACACAGATTCAATATTTGCCATGTGCCGGATTGGTGAATAATCGTCGGTCACGCCATTCGCACCTAATATCTCTCGTGCAGTTCTGGCAATATCACGCGCCATACGACAATGGTTTCGCTTTGCTAAGGAAACCTGGTTATAGTTCATTCTTCCTTCATCCTTTAAGCGTCCTAACCGGAATACGGTCAATTGGGCCATGGTAATTTGGGTTAACATTTCTGCTAGTTTAGATTGGGTCAGCTGGTAACCAGCTATCGGTTTGGAAAATTGTTTACGTTCCTTTGCATAATTGAGAGCTGTTTCATAACAATCTACAGCAGCACCGAGCATTCCCCAAGCAATGCCATAACGAGCTTGGGTCAAACATGAAAGCGGACCTTTTAAACCTTCAACCTTAGGTAATCGTGCAGAATCCGGAACTCGCACATTTACAAGGGATAGTTCTGATGTAACTGATGCGCGCAAACTTAATTTTCCATGGATATCGGATGATGAAAAACCATCCATTTCTTTTTCTACTAAGAAGCCATGTATAATTTGTTCTTCATCCTTTGCCCATACTACCGCAACATCAGCAATAGAACCATTAGTGATCCACATTTTTGAACCGTTGAGAATCCAATCATCGCCATCTCGCACAGCTTTTGTGACCATTCCTCCAGGGTTGGAACCAAAGTTGGCCTCTGTTAAACCGAAACAGCCAATTAACTTTCCCGAACCAAGCCCCGGTAACCATTTCTGTTTTTGTTGATCGGAACCGTAGGAATGTATGGGATACATCACCAATGCACCTTGGACACTAGCAAAGGATCTTAAACCAGAATCTCCCCGCTCAAGCTCATGGAGGATCAGGCCATAAGCTACATTGCTTACTCCTGCGCCGCCGCTCTCTTCTGGTAGAGAAGATCCCATGAAACCCAGTTC
>DCMX01000231.1:0-858 GCA_002321855.1 Fidelibacterota bacterium UBA1611
CAGGAAACTGGTGCATGGGGATTCTCAAAATCGACCTTTTCATTTCATTCTGGACTCATGATGGATGACAAACTAGCCCTGAGTGCAACTTTAGTTAAAAAAACAGGTGATGGTTTTATGCAGGGTACCTGGACGGACGCTCAGGCTTATTATTTCGGCGCTAGTTATAGTTTATCAAATGAACATCGGTTTGAATTCTATGCTCTTGGAGCTCCCCAAAGACATGGTCAAAATCTATATAAACAGAATATGGCTGTTTATAATCTGGATTATGCTCAATCCCTTGAAGAAACAGGGACTTATAATAACGCAGCACTTGCTAGTAATGGCGGTGAATTTATAGAAGTTGGACCACAGTTTAACCAAAATGTGTCTAATATATCTTCCGCTTCACAAGACATACTTGATAATGCGGGAGGTCAGCATTGGCAAATGTACAACATCCGTGATGGTGTGGATAGGCATGAAGCTGGATTATTGAATGAACGGGAAAATTTCTTCCACAAACCGCAAGTAAACCTGAATCACTACTGGACCATCAACGATAAAATGCGTTTAATTAGCGGTTTATACTGGTCCGGTGGCATGGGTGGCGGAACAGGAACGTATGGTACTATAGTAACTGCTGACGCGAATGGTACAAATGACCAGGGAACTGCGGAGAGCAACGGGTACAAATACTATTATGGACCATCCCCGTGGATAAGAGATTGGGATGCAACCATAGCGATTAATTCTGCTCCAGCAGGGATGGCATATGCATACAAAAGGGAATTTGATAGAGGGAACAAGGAATCAATAGGTATTTTGCGGAATAGTAATAATCGGCAATCTACAATTGGCCTAATATCTAAGCTG
>DCMX01000231.1:1213-2562 GCA_002321855.1 Fidelibacterota bacterium UBA1611
GCTCAGGTTGGACTAGACTGGCGTTCTGCAGAAATCTACCATGTGAAAACGATTCGTGACCTTTTAGGTGGCACATATTTTGTGAATACTGATAGTGAATTTGATGCGGATGGACAACAAAAAGGTCTTGGAAATCCTATTGATTATAACTTTACTAATAACGTGAATTGGTTAGGGTTCTTTGGTCAAGGTCAGTATACGATGGGGGCCCTTTCAGCGTATGGAATGGTAGGTATGACTACGGTGAAATACATCCATCAAAATCACTTTAAAAAGGCAGAAAATTATTCCTACTCTTATGTAGAATCTGCGGATGGAAGTGGTATGGATCACGTTGAAGGAAACGGTGATGATATGGGCGGTAACCCTGGTGAGTTAAAAATAGTTGCCGATCCTATCACAACAACACAATTTAAAGCTGGCGTTCTTTATAGCCTTGGAGATGCTTTTTCTTCCATTGGAGCTGCTATACCTGTCGTTGGAAAATTAGGTGATAACGCCGCCCTCTGGGCTAACTTTGGTGTAGTAGACAAAGCACCTACATTTGATCAGGTTATACAAGACTGGGATGCAAAAATGGCTAGTGATCCTAAGAATGAAAAATTTACGGCATTCGAGTTTGGTTTAAATACAGGATCAAGCGACGGTACCATGTTTATGAAACTGAACTATTACAATACTACATGGACTGATAGAATTCAGACAAAATATATTGTAGAACCCGATGGAGATGATAATATCATTTACATGTCTGGAATTAATCAAACCCATAGTGGTATAGAGGCAGAAATCGACCTACAAGTGCATTCCATGTTAGGAGTCAATCTTGGTCTCTCAAAGGGCAACTGGTTATACACTGATGATGCAACTGGTAAATATAGAGATCCAGAAGAAGGTGCAGATGTATCCTATTCCTACGCGTTAAAAGATCTTAGAATTGGGGATCAACCTCAAACTACTCTTCTTGCTGGTCTTACTGTTACTCCTACTGAAGGAGCTACAATACAGGCATTGCTACGGAATTATAGATCACACTATGCCCAGTGGAGTCCGGGAGCTTATGAGTACAGTGAGGGTGATACACCAGACCGTGACCATCCGTGGCAAGCTCCAGATTATAGTCGCGTAGACCTACATGCCACTTATGATATCCCGGGTAGCTTTGCTGCTGGAGGAACAGAAGTTACACTCCAGGCTTTTGTCCATGTGTTCAATGCTTTGGATGAAGTATACATTCAAGATGCCGTTGATAATAGTAATTATAATGCTTGGGATAAAAACCATGGCCCAGATGATGCTGAAGTATTTTTTGGATTGCCAAGGTCATTTAATGCAGGTATTGCTTTTAA
>DCMX01000143.1 GCA_002321855.1 Fidelibacterota bacterium UBA1611
TAAAGGAATTTCCAGAATTTAATAGTTCTCTTGACCACACAGGTGAAAACCTGGTCATAAAAAACTACTATCATTTTGGAATCGCTGTTGATACACCCTCAGGACTAACAGTCCCGGTTATTACAAATGTCGATAAAAAATCTTTATTGGAGCTTTCAATAGAATTGATGGATATTAGTTCGAGAGCAAGAGAGAAAAAACTCGAACCCCGGGAATTAAAAGGAAGCTCTTTTACTATCTCAAGCCTTGGGGGTATCGGTGGCACCTATTTCACACCTATTATAAACCCACCAGATGTTGCAATCTTGGGAATATCCAAAAGCGAATGGGTGCCTGTGTATGAGCCTAACAACAAGGAAATCATACCTAAATATATGATGCCTTTTTCTTTATCATATGACCATCGGGTTATCGATGGTGCCGCAGCCGCAGCATTCACAAATCGGTTTACAGAGATTGTTTTGGATGAGTCTATTTTTAAAAGATAATCAGATTATTTAAAAACAATGATGAAAAAAAAACATGCTAATGTGGTTGTTATTGGTGCAGGTCCTGGTGGGTATGCTGCGGCTTTCCGTGCTGCAGACCTAGGTGAAAAGGTGCTTCTTGTCGATCGTGAACCCGCCTTGGGTGGAGTGTGCTTGAATCGTGGATGTATTCCTTCAAAGACCTTGTTGCATATTACTAGGGTCATGGAAGAAACCTATGCGCTTGAAGGAATGGGGGTATCTTTTGGTAAACCAAGAATTGATATCGATTCTATCCGAAAATGGAAAAACAAGATAATCACCAAATTGAACCGAGGAATTGCTCAAATGGCCAAGGCCAGAAACATAGAAACTCTTCTGGGTTCAGCTGTTTTCAAATCAAATTCGGAGATAACTATTTCTACAAAAGCTAAGAAGGAAATCCTTTCTTTTGATCAATGTGTTATTGCAACGGGCTCCTCTTCCGCGTCCATCCCGGGAATCCCCATGGACCACCCTAATATTCTCACTTCGAAGGACGCACTGGAAACACAAAAGGTTCCGGAGACGTTATTAATTGTTGGAGGAGGTTATATTGGCCTTGAAATGGGCACGGTCTATCATGCGCTGGGTTCAAAGGTCAGCGTAGTGGAATTCATGCCCGAGTTATTACCTGGTGCAGATAGTGATTTGGTCAAACCGTTACATCGAACCCTAAATAAAAAATTTGAGGATATAGCACTATCAACAAAAATAACTGATCTGGAATCACTGAAAAATAACAACCTGAAGGTTTTTCTCGAAAAGGATGGAAAAGCCTTTACTAAGGAATATCATCAAGTGTTAATAGCTGTAGGCCGTAGACCAAACACTGATAAACTGGGTCTTGAGCATACAGATGTTGAACTAAATGAAAAGAATTTCATAACGGTTGATAAAAAACAAAGAACCACAGTAAACAATATTTTCGCTATTGGGGATATTACCGGGAATCCTATGTTGGCCCACAAAGCAACCCACGAAGGGAAAATTGCCGCAGAAGTAATTGCCGGATTATCATCAGAGTTCGATGCCAAAGCTATCCCCGCAGTGATATTCACAGATCCGGAAATAGCCTGGGCAGGCCTAACAGAAACTGAAGCAAAAAAGAACTCAATTCCATATGAAAAAGGTGAGTTTCCCTGGGCAGCAAGTGGGAAATCTCTTGCTATAGGAAGAAACGAAGGAAAAACAAAAATCCTTTTTGATCCTATTTCTAAACAGACGTTGGGTGTTGGGATGGTTGGCCCGAACGCAGGGGACCTGATTTCCGAAGGTGTTCTATCAATTGAAATGGGCGCTGACTCCGAAGATATCGGCTTAACAATACATCCTCACCCAACCTTAAGTGAAACTTTTTCCAACGCAGCTGAGGTTTTTTCTGGTACGATTACAGATCTATATATCCCAAAAAAGAAAGGGTAATCATAAATGAGATTAAAAACATTATTCTTTTTTATTGTTATTTCGCTCCTGGTTTCACAAGAAACACCACCCCCCTCTACCATGGAAATAGGGGCGCCAAAACCCACTCTATTACCACCCCCCATAAAAACAATGGAGGAAGCTATAAAAAACAAAAAAGAGATTCCCGGGTTGGTCACACTATATCAGGATACTATCAATGGTAAGATGTATATGTTTCTTGATAATGATCAATTAGGTCTGGAGTTCATCTATTTTGTTCATGGTAGGGATGGACAATTAGACGCAGGTGTGTTCCGTGGAAGTTACCGAGAGGCCCGAATCATAAAACTTACACGGTATTTCAATCGTGTAGAATTCGAGATTCAAAACACATCTTTGTTTTTTGATAAAGAGAATCCCCTTAATAGGGCTGCGGACGCTAATGTGAGCACCGCTATACTTGCATCTGCGAATATAATTGGAGAAAGAAAAGGGTCTGGAGAGTATGGGAAACAAAGTAATGCAGCTGTTTTGATTGATGTTGATAATATATTTTTATCTGAAGCTCTCCATCAAATCACAAGAGGAATGATCCCTGGTGATAAAACCAATAGATTCAAAATCGGAAAATTGGTAAAGAACCGATCTAAATACATTGATATAAGAAACTACCCTAAGAACACCGATCTTATCGTGCAGTATGTATACAGTAATCCAACACCAACAAACTGGGGGTCGGATGTGGGATTGACCGATGCTCGCTCAGTTAATGTTACGCTTCAACACAGTTTTATAGAGATGCCTACCAATAATCACACACCCCGATTTGAGGACCCACGCGTAGGTTATTTCACAACACAGGTAACAGATATGACCACACCAGATGATGTAACGCCCTATCGTGATCTTATTCACCGTTGGCATTTAGTTAAAAAGACGCCAAGTGAAGAGATTTCTGAGCCTGTGGAACCAATAGTATGGTGGATTGAAAACACTACACCATATGAATTTCGAGATGCTATAAAAGAAGGTGTATTAGCATGGAACCGGGCGTTCCGCGAAGCAGGGTTTTTAAATGCCATTCAGGTGAAGACTCAACCAGATAATGCAGAATGGGATGCCGGGGATATCCGTTATAATGTGTTGAGATGGACATCTTCCCCTAACCCACCTTTTGGCGGTTATGGGCCTAGTTTTGTCAATCCAAGAACAGGAGAGATATTGGGAGCAGATATTATGCTGGAGTATGTGTTTTTCACGAACCGCGTCAAGTATGAACAGCTTTTTGATGCTGAAAGCTCTGTGCAACCGTCAATAAATAAACACTTGTGCCAGGCTGGTGAGTTCGTACACCAGGCAAATCTATTTGGTTTAACAGCAATGAACACACTTGAGGGTTTTGATCATCTTGAGCGGCGACGATTGATCTATGAAAGTCTTGTTAAGTTGACCTTACATGAGATCGGACACACCCTTGGTTTGACCCACAATTTTTATGCTAGCAACCTACATAATATAGAAATCATACATGATAGAAACAGAACAGAGCTGATTGGTTTGACGTCGTCGGTGATGGATTATGTAGGCGCAAACGTGCGCCCAGGTCACCATGGCCAATTTTATTCTACGACCACAGGTCTATATGATTTATGGGCAATCGAATTTGGATATACTCCGTCCTTAAGCGACCCGATCAATGAAGGAAAAAGAGTCAAGGAGTTGTTTGATCGATCAACGAAACCAGAATTAGGATATGGTAATGATGCTGATGATATGCGATCACCTGGTCGCGGTATCGACCCTAGAATAATGATCAATGATATGACCAGCGACCCAATGGGTTATGCTCAAGAAAGAATGGAAATGGTAAGGGAATTATATAAAGGTCTCCGGAAAAAATATGAACGAAAAGACCACTCCTATCACGCTTTTGCGGATGCATATTATATTCTTAGCCGCGAATATTCCAATGCGGCAGGAGTTATATCCAGAAATATAGGCGGAGTATATATGGATCGTTCTATGGTAGGGCAGGAAGGGAGAGAAATTCCTTTTCAACCAGTTCCTGAAGACCAACAAAGGTGGGCGATGACCCTTTTGAATAAGTATGTTTTTTCACCAGATGCTTTTTCTAATCAGGATGATCTGTACTCATACCTACAATGGGAACGCAGAGGATTCAGCGGTACAAAGGATCCTAAGATACATGATAATATCCTTGCAATACAAAAACCCATACTGGACCATTTGTTACATATAAATGTTTTAGGTCGTATAACCGATTCAGAACTCTATGGGAATAAGTACGATCTTTCTCGTATGATGGCTGAATTGACAGG
>DCMX01000034.1 GCA_002321855.1 Fidelibacterota bacterium UBA1611
AGAGCACCGGTCTCCAAAACCGGGGGTTGCGGGTTCGAGCCCTGCCTCTCCTGCAAACGGAACCGTTTAGGAATAATATGTGTTTTAATTAATTAGAGATGTTTTCAGTTTTTTGATAAAACAGTAATTTTGATAAAATAAATAAATAATGTTCAAGAAGATCCAGCAGTTTGCTTCCGATGTGCAGTTTGAGATGAATAAAGTATCTTGGCCAAATTGGGATGAGTTAAAGGGGTCCACCTTTGTTGTGCTTTCGTTGACTTGTATTTTAACAGTGTTTCTGTTTATTGTGGATTTTGTCTTATCCAAAATTCTTACATTCATTCTATAGCATTATGGATTGGTATACTTTACGTATTATTTCTGGTAAGGAAAAAAAAGTCCGAGAAAATATTCTTTATGAATTAGAGCAGGCTGAAATGGATAAACATATAAAAAACATTCTAGTCCCGACTGAAAATGTTATACAAATGCGTGATGGCAAGAAAAAATTAAAAGAAAAAGTATTTTTTCCAGGTTATTTATTAATTCAGATGGACATGAATCGAGAAACAAAATATTTAATTGAAAATATGAATGGAGTCATCAGCTTTGTTGGGTCAAATCATAAGCCTGAACCACTTAAACCCCAAGAAGCACAACGTTTTATGGCAAATCAAGATAATCCTGATGGTCCTATTAGAGTTTCTGAACAAGCCCCATATAAAGTTGGCGATGCCGTAAAAGTTACTGATGGACCATTTATAGATTTTTCTGGATTTGTTCAGGAAATTAATCACGAAAAACAAAAATTAAAGGTATCTGTGAGTATTTTTGGTCGTCCAACCCCAGTAGAACTGGATTATTTACAGGTAAAAATGGAACAATGAAAGGGGCTTTTTCATGGCAAAAAAAGTCATAGGATTTATCAAATTACAGATACGGGCAGGACAGGCAAATCCAGCTCCTCCTGTAGGTCCTGCTTTAGGCCAGCAGGGGGTAAATATAATGGATTTTTGTAAAGCATTTAACGCTGCGACTCAAGATAAGATGGGTGACGTGATCCCTGTAGAGATTACGGTGTATGCCGACAGAAGTTTCACATATATCACGAAGACACCACCTGCTTCTAAACTAATTTTAAAATCAGCAAAAATTCAAAAAGGCTCTGGCGAACCCAACCGTGAAAAAGTTGGATATATCTCCGAGAATGATTTAGACAAAATAGCTGAGATAAAAATGGAAGATTTGAATGCCAATAATTTGGAACAAGCAAAAAACATGATTCGAGGTACAGCCAAATCAATGGGTGTTGAAATAAGGTGATAAATAGGGTTTGGTGATGGTATCGAAAAATCAAAAAGAAATAGCGGATAAATTTGAAAAAAATAATAGCTATTCGCTCGACGATGCAGTGAGAATGGTGAAAGAATTAACGTATGCCAAATTTGATGAATCCGTCGATTTGGCTATCAATCTAAATGTCGACCCTCGCCATGCGGAGGAAAATATTAGATTAACAACACCTTTACCCAATGGAACCGGGAAAGATGTATCTATTCTGGTTATAACATCAGGACCAAAGGAAAAAGAAGCGCTGGATGCTGGTGCGGATTACGTTGGTAACAATGAATATTTAGATAAAATTAAAAATGGATGGTCTGATTTTGACAAAATAGTAGCTACTCCCGATATGATGCCCCAGCTGGGCAAGCTTGGGAAAATATTAGGTCCAAAAGGTCTTATGCCTAATCCTAAGAGTGGAACTGTCACGATGGATGTTGGGAAAGCTGTCAGAGAATTGAAAGCAGGACAAGTAGAGCTTCGCGTTGAGAAAGCTGGAATAATTCATGTGACCTGTGGAAAAGTGTCATTCAAAAATGATGCATTGATTCAAAATATTGAAGCAATTTATGATACATTAATTAAGGCGAGGCCTTCCTCAGTAAAAGGCAATTACCTTGAGCGAATGTTTATTTCTTCAACATTAGGACCTGGAATAAAAGTCGATCATACATCAATAAGATAATTTTATGCCAAGTGAAATAAACATACGTAATGTTGAAATTTTGACAGAAAAGCTGTCCAAGGCTAAAGCGATTTATTTTACGGATTATTTGGGTTTAAATGTTGGAGAAATAACAAATCTTCGTCGCAACTTTTTTCTATTGGGGATTGAATACTGTGTTGCGAAGAATTCATTATTAAAACTGGCTATTGAGAATAATGACCTTAAAGTATCAGATGAAATATTCGATGGTTCTACCGCTATTGCGTTATCTTATGAAGAGTCAATTACTCCGGCCAAGGTCATTAAACGTTTTACAAAAGACCATGATTTACCACTTGTGAAAGGAATTCTGTTTGAAGGTGATTATTTGCCAAAAGAAGAATTCCAGACCTTAGCGGAAATGCCAAGTCGTGATGAATTATTGGCAAAATTTGCAATGATGTTAAGTAGCCCACTGCAAAAGCTTGCTTCAACATTGAATGGGGCGATGTTAAAGGTTATTGGTTTACTTAATAGTATAAAAGATGAAAAATCGTAAACTATATTAAAAGTTAAGGAGTTAATAAAATGGCAGTTACTAGAAATGATGTACTTTCTTATTTAGAAGGCGCAAATATGATTGAGATTTCAGAGTTGATTAATGAAATCGAAGAGAAATTTGGTGTGACGGCTGCTGCGCCAGTTGCGGTTGCTGCTCCATCAGCTGAAGCTGATAGTGCTGAAGATGTTAAATCCGAATATGATGTTGTATTAACATCAGTGGGTCAACAAAAAATAAATGTAATTAAAATCGTTCGTAGTATAACAGATCTTGGTCTTAAAGAAGCCAAAGAATTGGTTGATTCTGCTCCAAAAGCTGTCAAGGAAGGTCTTTCTGAATCAGATGCAAATGAAATCAAAGTTCAGCTGGAAGAAGCAGGCGCTGAAGTTGAGTTAAAATAATTCTTCTCTCATTCTCAATTGACATTTTTCAAACATGGAACATAGGAGGTTTAGTTGAAAGCTAATGTAATCACACCACCAAGGCGGGAATCTTTTTCCAATATTGAGGCACTTATCGATATACCGGATCTTCTTTCTATTCAAACGAAGGCATACCAACAGTTTTTGCAGGAATTTGTAGCAGAGGAAGCAAGAAAACCTATTGGACTTGAAGGGGTGCTAAAACACGTATTTCCAATTGAAGATTCACATCGTAATTATATTTTGGAATACAAATCCTATTATTTGGGCCAACCAAAGTATACATCGGATGAATGCATAGACCGTGGTGTGACATATTCTTCCCCATTACGTGTTCGCCTAGCACTTCATATTACCGATGAAAATAACAGAAATGAATACGCACAGAGTATCGAGCAGGATGTCTATTTTGGTAATATTCCTTATATGACAGAAAAAGGTACTTTTATCATTAATGGTGCGGAGCGTGTGATTGTTTCCCAATTACAACGATCTCCGGGCGTGTTTTTTGATGAATCCGTGCATCCAAATGGTACGAAATTATATCAAGCGCGGATTATTCCAGCTCGAGGATCATGGGTTGATTTTACTACTGATATAAATGATTGTTTGTTCGTAATAATAGATCGCAGAAGGAAATTCCCAGTTACTATGCTTTTACGTGCACTGGGTTATTCAACTAATTCAGATATTTGTAAAGCTTTTGATAGCCTTATATCTATCAATCCAGTTAAAGATAAAATGAAAAGTTATATAGGTACTACTATTACAGAAGATGTGGTGGATTTAAAAACTGGTGAAATATTTTTCGAAGCTGGAACTGATATTAATTTGACAATTGCTGAAAAGCTTAAAGATGCTGGTGTCAAAGAGGTAAAAGTGGTGGATGATAGTAAGGATTTTTCTGCAATGCTATTATTGAATACCATTGCAAAAGATCCGACCAGAAATACAGAAGATGCTTTAGGTATTGTCTACCAATTATTGAGGACTAGCGAACCGCCAAATTTAGAAACTGCCCAAAAATTTATTGAACGAATATTTTTTAGTCCTAAAAAATATGATTTGGGTCAAGTTGGGAGATATCGCCTTAATCAACAATTCGATTTAGATGTTCCCGTGGAAAATACTGTACTCACTATGGATGACATTATTCAGGTTCTCAAAGTGCTCATAAATATGCGGAAAGGTGAACGTGGTGTTGATGACATAGACCATCTCGGGAATCGCCGCGTGAAAACAATAGGTGAACAATTGACCAATCAATTCAGTATTGCATTAAGCAGAATGATACGTACTATTCACGAAAGAATGAATTTAAGGGAATCTGAGAGTATCACTCCTCAAGATTTAATCAATTCACGTGTTGTCACAACAGTCATTAACACTTTTTTTGGTACTTCGCAGTTATCCCAGTTTGGTGATCAAACTAATCCTTTAGCAGAAGTTACACATAAGCGCCGTATTTCTGCCTTAGGGCCAGGTGGATTAACCCGCGAACGTGCTGGCTTTGAGGTCAGAGATGTACATTACACACATTATGGTAGATTATGCCCAATCGAAACACCAGAAGGTCCAAATATCGGTTTGATATCATCCTTGGCTATGTATGCTGAGGTTAATGACCATGGTTTTATAGAGTCACCCTACCGTAAAGTTACGAAAGAGAATGGTTTATCTATCTTAACGGATGAAATTGAATATATTTCTGCCGATGATGAAGACCGTGTTTTAGTTGCGCAGGCTAAAACCCAAACAAATCGTAATGGAAAATTGATTGAAAAGCATATACGTGCTCGTGTGAAGGGTGATTTCCCGATAGTCGGACCTGAAAGAGTTGATTACATAGAGGTCTCACCGAACCAGATTTTAAGTGTAGCTGCAGCATTAATTCCTTTTTTGGAACATGATGACGCAAATAGAGCATTAATGGGGTCCAATATGCAACGACAAGCTGTACCACTTATGTATCCAAAAGCTCCAATCGTAGGAACCGGTATTGAAAGTAAAGTTGCTATAGATTCACGATCATGTGTTATTTCTCCAGTGGCGGGGAGAGTTGTGAGTGTTGACGCAGAAACTATCCGGATCAAACGAAAAGACATTAAGGATAGCATGGTTCTTTATCAAGATGAGTCTATAATAGAAATAAAGCTGAAAAAATATAAACGTACAAACCAGAACACAGTTCATAACCAGCGTCCGCTCGTCAATGAAGGAGACAACATAATAAATGGGCAGGTAATTGCAGATGGTGCATCTACGGAGACTGGTGAACTTGCTCTTGGCTCAGATATTCGAGTCGCTTTTATGCCATGGAGGGGATATAATTTTGAAGATGCCATTGTTGTTAGTGAGAGATTGGTCAAAGACGACGTATATAGTTCAGTGCATTGTAATGAAATCGAAGTTGAGGTACGTGATACCAAGCGAGGCCATGAGGAGTTAACAGATGAAATTCCAAATGTGAGTGAGGAAGCTACGAAAGATTTGGATGAAAACGGTATTATACGACAAGGTGCAAGAGTAAAAGAAGGTGATATCCTTATTGGGAAGGTCACACCTAAAGGAGAGACAGACCCTACTCCTGAGGAAAAACTGTTGCGAGCTATATTTGGTGAAAAAGCGGGCGAAGTCAAAGATGCTTCAAAGCGAGCAGAACCTGGCATTAAAGGTGTTGTAATAAATTCAAAACTATTTGAAAAACAAGCCAAGCGTACGAAATCCGAGGAGCGCGAACAAATATTGAATTTTCAGAAAACCGCATCAGAATTAAA
>DCMX01000093.1 GCA_002321855.1 Fidelibacterota bacterium UBA1611
TAAAGAATTGGATTGTATAAATGTTTATGGAACCGATATAACAGCAAAAAAAGTGATTGATAAATTTCCTGACCAGAATCCAAACCCGGTTATGAGGGTCAGCAAAGATGGAATTTTGAACTATCACAACGCTGCATCATCAGACATTATCAGCTCACATAATCTAAAGATTGGTGAAATGATATCGGATAATCTCATTGAATTAGTTGGCAAAACTATACTGACCAAAAGCATCACCCAAAACGAATTAACAGCTGGTAAAAAAACGTACCTGGCAAATTTTGTTCCTGTTCCGGAGTTTGATTTTATTATTATTTATGCGGCAGACATTACTGCAAAAAAGGTTATAAATAAGTTTCCAGATAGAAATCCAAATCCTGTTATGAGAATAGGCAAAAACGGTGAATTAAATTATTTTAATGATGCGTCTAATTATATAATTCAAAACTGGGGAATAGGACTTAATGATGCTATCCCCGGGGGAATAATTAAAAATTTAAAAAAATCAACTTCTAATGATTCCCATAATATGGAATTTGAAGTGGGTATTAAAACTTACTATTTCAATTTAGTAAAAATTGAAGAATTTGATTTTTTCCTGCTCTACGGTACTGATATCACAGATGCAAAAGATAAGGAAATGATCCTTTCAAAACTATCAAAATACTTTTCACCCCAAGTATACAGCTCAATCTTTACCGGGGAACTTGATGTTAATATCAATACGAATAGAAAAAGCTTAACCGTATTTTTTTCAGATATTAAAGGTTTTACAACCATCACTGAAAAACTTGAACCTGAAATATTAACTGAATTAATTACATATTATCTCACCGAGATGACAAATATTGCAATTGAATATGGCGGTACCGTTGATAAATATATTGGTGATGCGATCATGATTTTTTTTGGAGATCCCAAAACTGAAGGAATTAAAAAAGATGCTGTTTCCTGCGTTGCAATGGCATTAAAAATGAAAAGGAAACTTAAAGCAATAAGAAAGAAATGGGAATCGTTTGGGCTTACAGAATCATTAGATGTGCGAATGGGAATCCATACCGATGTTTGTACAGTCGGAAATTTTGGTTCTGAAGACAGGCTGGACTATACAGTCTTAGGCAACGGGGTTAATCTTGCATCCCGGTTAGAATCTTTAGCAAATGCGAATGAAATATTAGTCTCAGAGAATACTTATAATGTTATCAGAAATGACATACGCTGTACTTACATTGATGAAATCAAAGTAAAAGGAAAATCACACCCTGTAAAAATTTTTCAAGTTCAAGACTTAATTTCAGATCAAAGGGATAGGGAAATGATAGATTTTGAGACGGATGGTTTTTCCCTTACACTGGATAAAGAACAAATAAAGAATAAAGAAAAAATCATTGGCTACTTGAAGAGAAGTCTGGATCATCTAAAAGATTGATCTATTTATTTAAATAAGAAAATGATTGCTCATTTTATAATTCCTTTCATCTATAGAGAACTACAATCTACCCAACATCCCACATTCAACCCCCCCCACTCTAACTGAGTACCGCTACGACAGACAATTAAGCTGAGTGACATTAAACATTTATGCTAACGGAATACGATCAGCGAGTTGTAGAATCCATAGCAGCCATGGATACAATTATTAGCAGCAATATATCCTACATTAAACTCACCCTGACCAGTATCCTTCTCACTGCTGCAATCCAATCGCAACCAGGTAAAAAAGGAGTGTTAACCATGAGCTTCACATTGACAAGTTCTGCGTTTCTCCATGAAGAACGCATCCCCAGCCAATACACCTGTGAAGGAGAAGATATTTCACCGGGTCTGGAATGGTCCGATGTGCCGGAGGGAACCAAAAGTTTTACCTTATCCTGCCTGGATCCCGATGCGCCTCCCGGTACCTGGGTTCATTGGGTGCTGTACGACCTTCCGGCAGGAGCCAGCAGTCTGGATGAGAATCTTCCCAAGTTAGAAAAATTGGAAAACGGAGCCCTGCAGGGTGCCTGCTGGGGAGTGGATTCCTTCAGCCGTGTTGGCTATTACGGACCCTGCCCGCCACCGGGCCACGGCGACCACCGCTACTATTTTCGTCTCCACGCTTTGGACACAGAATCCCTTTTGCTGCCGCCCAACGCTACATGGTTTCAAGTGGAAAAGGCCCATTCGGGTCATATCCTGGGAACGACGGAATACATGGGCACCTATTCCAGATAAGTTAAATTAACCGGACCGCAGATTTTGATGTTTACTCAAATAAGAAAACTCAATTGGACGGTATTATTCAAGCACATTCTTTATAATTCGCTTTTGCCTGCAAAGGAAAGATCCAGTGAGAATTGTTCCAGCGGTTTCCGGACCCACCAGTAACCGTCCTTTTGCACCTCTGGACTGGAAAAATTGTAATAATAAAAAGTAACACGCATATTTTTTGGTTTCTCCTGAAAATTGCTGTTATCAGCAAGAAGGCCTAACACATTTGGATTTCCCTGACGCAGGGCACGTAAAAACCTTGCAAACCAGTAGGAATGATCCAGATAACTGTTTATGTGCACCCGAAAATTCTGGATAACTTGCTGCTGTTCCCCGGCATCCATAGTATTCAGGTCCTGTAAATCCTGAGGAGTA
>DCMX01000006.1:0-17630 GCA_002321855.1 Fidelibacterota bacterium UBA1611
CTGGATGTAAAAGGATCAATGTCTATTGTACATCTTTATCCTGAGCAGTCTTTTTCGATCTTTATATTACCGCCAAGTATTGATCATCTTCGCCAACGGTTGCGAAATCGTGGAACCGATACTGAATCTCGTATAAATGAACGCTTAAAACGGTTTGAAAGAGAGATGGAATACAAAAGTAAATTTGATTATGTCTTGATAAACGAAGATCTCGAGGTTGCATCCCGAGAATTAATTGAAGTTGTTAATGGATTAAAAGAAGGAGTCTTAAATGGCTATTAAAACCATCCCTTTACGTGATGTTGATGAATACACAGAGAATATTTATGAAGCCGTTTGTGTTATGTCGGGCCAAGCACGACGTGTTCTGAATGATCGTATTGTTGAAAGGTCACTTCGGGAAGCTGAAACAGAAGAATACGGGGTATTTGATGAAATAGAAGAAAGAACACCCGAACATTATGAAGAAAAAGAAAAAGAGACAACCGAAGCTATTGCCCAATTCTTATCAGGTAATATTGCTTGGAGGCGCCGGGAAAGTTTTTAATTAATGAGATCTCAAAGTTTATCCTTAAAGCATCGATATTTGATGCAGCAGCGGGAATTATTCGGCGATAGATTATACACAGGATTCGATGGAAGCAATTTCTTTGTAGATAAAGAAGAAATAACTTACCAAGGCATTACGTTGGATGATTTTGATAAGGAAATATGCCATTGTCAGAAATGCCAGCTGGGGAAAACCAGAGCAAATTTCGTCTTTGGTGTTGGTGATCCCAATGCTAGTTTAATGCTTGTTGGCGAAGCACCAGGAGAGCAGGAGGACATGAAAGGTGAACCATTTGTTGGGCCAGCTGGAAAATTACTTGATAAGATTCTCACAGCCATTGATAAGAAAAGGGATAAAGGTGTGTACATTGCGAATGTAATTAAATGTCGCCCACCTAATAACCGTGATCCATTACCTTCCGAAGTAGAAAAGTGTGAGCCTTATCTAATAAGGCAAATTAAGTTTGTAAAACCAAAGTTGATAGTTGCTCTGGGTCGCGTGGCGGGAAAAACGTTATTAAAGCAGGATATCCCTTTAAAACATATGAGAAGTAAAACCTTTGACTATCGTGGAACTCCTTTAAGAGTTACCTATCATCCTGCGGCTTTACTACGGAATCCAGGATTAAAAGCCGCTGCTTGGGAGGATTTTAAGTTTATTCGCGAATTTGTTAGTGATTGATCGATCATGGCAAATGATAATAACCAAATATTAAATGTTCAACCGCATTCTGAAGATGCAGAACAAGCAGTGCTTGGGTCCATGCTTTCCAGTAAAGAGGCGGTCAGTAGGACTCTTCAGTGGTTGACTCCGAGTCATTTTTATAAGGACGCTCATGGGAAAATATTGTCAACTATGATTTATCTTTCCGATCATGGAGAGCCTATTGACACTGTTTCTGTTGCAGATATACTAAAAAAGAATAAAGAACTGGAGCAGGTTGGTGGGGCATACTATATTACAGGATTAGTTGAATCAGTACCTACTACAGCGCATGCGGAGCGTTATGCAAAGATTGTCCTTGAAAAAGCCTTATTAAGGAAATTAATACATCTTTCAAGTGAGATTGCCAAGGAAGCTTATGATGATACCAAGGAAATCGGTGAAATTCTCGACACTGTTGAAAAATCCATTTTTCAGATAACCCAAAGCCGACTCAGAGAAGGTTTTGAGCATATTGCCCCAATACTTCATGAAACATTTGAAAAAATTGATAAGATTAGTTCGCGTGAAGAAACTGTTATTGGTGTACCATCAGGATTACTTGATCTGGATAACATAACATCTGGTTTCCAGAATGGTGATTTGATCATTATAGCAGGTCGACCGTCAATGGGAAAAACTGCCTTAGCACTTACTTTGATGCGAAATGCAGCCATCGAAGCAAAAACGAAGGTCGGTTTTTTCAGTTTAGAAATGGCTAATTACCAATTAGCAATGCGTTTATTATGCGCAGAAGCGCGAGTCGATAGCCATCTGGTCCGAACGGGTAACTTGCCTAAAGCACATTGGAAAAATTTAAGCTTATCAGTGGGTCCTTTAGCTGAGGCGCCTATTTACCTAGATGACTCTGCTGCACTGACTGTCCTTGAATTGCGGGCAAAAGCACGTCGTTTAAAGTCTGAAAATAACGTTGATATGATTATTGTGGACTATCTACAACTAATGCAGGGACCACGGGGTTCTGAAAGCCGTCAACAAGAGATCTCTACTATTTCAAGATCATTGAAAGCTTTAGCAAAAGAATTAGACATTCCTGTAATCGCCCTTTCCCAATTGTCTCGTGCAGTTGAACAGCGAGCCGAAAAGAAGCCGCAGTTATCAGACCTTAGAGAAAGCGGTGCAATTGAACAGGACGCCGATGTTGTTATTTTCCTTTACCGGCCTTGGGTATACACACAGGATGAAGACGATTCAGGCAAAGCAGAAATAATCGTTGCAAAACAACGTAACGGCCCTATTGGCTCGACGGCTGTCACATTTATTGATCGATTTGTTAAGTTTGAGAATTTGTCTACTATGCCTGAAGAACCATTTTAGTGGACAATCCGCTTCGTAGACTTAAACCGCAACTATTTGGAGACTATCCTAGAGCATTCCTTAAATTATTTGATGAGGTAACAGCGCCACCCGATTTTGATAAAGAGGCATTTAAAGCAACACTCTGGCGTGCATTTGAATTCGGAAGTAATTACCACGAAGGACAAAAACGACGTTCTGGAGAACCGTATTTTAACCATTGTATCCAGGTGGCTACAACCTTAGCTACATGGAAAATGGACTCGGTGACTATAATTGCAGGCTTACTTCATGATTCTGTTGAGGATACTAGTGCAACTATCGAGGACCTTCGGGAAGAATTTGGACAGGACATTGCAAATTTGGTAGATGGAGTTACGAAAATTAGCGGTATCCAATTTTCAACCCGTAAGGATAAACAAGCTGGAAATTTCATGAAGATGCTGCTTTCGGTCGCTAAGGATCTGCGTGTAATTATAATCAAATTTGCAGATCGGCTACATAATATGAGCACTATCAAACATTTGCCTAAAATAAAACAACATCGTATTGCTTTAGAAACACGTGATGTATACGGGCCTTTGGCTCATAGGCTAGGGATGGCATCGATAAAAACAAAGCTGGATGATTTGGTTTTTCAAACGCTTGATCCAGATGCCTATAAATTAATAGATAATAAAGTGAGATCAACAAAGCGTCAGAGAGAGAAATTCATTCTTGACCATATTATTACACCAATTAAAAAGGAACTACAATCTTACCAAATCGATCCGATAATCTTTGGAAGACCAAAATCATATGCATCGATTTATGGAAAAATGGAAAGACGCAATAAAGAGTTTGAGGAAATTTATGATTTATATGCGATAAGGATTATTGTTGAGAAGGTAGAACAGTGCTACTTGGCATTAGGGATTGTACATAGTCTTTATAATCCAGTCCAGGAACGATTCAAAGATTTCATTGCAACTCCAAAAACCAATGGTTATCAATCAGTTCATACGACTGTCATAGGTCATAGAGGACAAATGGTAGAGATTCAGATTCGTACCAATGAGATGAATGATACAGCAGAAATAGGTGTAGCAGCGCACTGGGTGTATAAAGAAGGAAGAAGAAAATCTGCTGAGATTGATATTAATGTGAAATGGCTTAGAGAATTGCTGGAAGTTTTGCAAGATGAAACAGCAGACCCAAAAGAATTTATGGATCTTTTAAAGATTGACTTGTTTAGCGGAGAAATATTTGTTTTCACACCGGCAGGCGACTTGATTCAATTACCGATTGATTCGACAACTGTAGATTTTGCTTTTCAGGTACACACACAGGTTGGACTTCATTGTATGGGTGCGAAAGTAAATCATAGAATTGTCCCATTGAATACCAGATTAAAAAGTGGGGATATAGTGGAGATAATAACTGGTAAGAATCAGGTGCCTAATTCAGGTTGGCGACAATTTGTAGTAAGTAGCAAGGCTCGAAACGCTATAAATAAATATTTAAAAAATATTCGTCAGGAAGAAAGTATCAAGCTGGGTAAAGAAATAATTAACAAAACACTCCGTCGATTAAAAATGAGTGATGCCAAACAAGAATTCTTGAATGCATACGAAATATTTGGGTTTGCTGATACTGAATCTCTATTAGTAGCCCTTGGGCGCGGTTCCTTAACTGTGCGGGATATGTTAAAAAAACTTCGTTCACATCAGGATGAACTCGAGTTAAACACTGAAGATGAAGAATCTAATCGATTTTTTGATTTTGCGCGTTCGAAAGCAAGTGGAATAGTCCTTGATGGTATAAAAAATCTAATGGTCAACTTCGGCAAATGCTGTAATCCTATCCCTGGAGACAAACTTATTGGATATGTAACTCGCGGTAGAGGAGTGACTGTTCACCAATCATCATGCAAAAGTTTACCTTTAATAAGTCACGAAACTGACCGAATCATGCCAGTGAGTTGGAACGTATCTCGAAAGGATACATTCAATGTCAGGTTAAAAATAGTAGGAATGGATTATAAAGGATTGTTAAAAAACATTTCTGAATGCATTGCTGGGCAAAATATTAATATAGCTAGTGTTGACAGCAAAGTCAGTGGTGTGATAGCAACAACTTATTTCATTGTACAGCTTAGTAATAGCCGTCAGTTAAAAAGATTAATTAATAAACTCAACAAGATAAAAAATGTAGATTTTGTAGAAAGGACATAGTAGAAATGATTATAAAAACATTTACCAAACGTGATATCGCGAATGAAGTAGCAAGGCGCAAAGGAATTAGTACACGAAAAGCGTTAAAGTATATTGATGAATTTTTTACGGTTATGCGAGAATATTTATGTAAAGACCACCCTTATGTTAGAATTGAAGTCAGAAATTTTGGTGTTTTTGAATCTAAGCCTACTAAGGCAAAACCACGAGCCCGAAATCCAAGAACCAATGAGGAAATATATGTTCCTGCCCATAAGAAAACAAGATTCAAACCAGGGAAAATCATAAAATCATATTTACGTAGGCCCATTTGATTAAATGGGAAGAGTATTGGGTATCGATTATGGCGAGAGGCGTGTTGGACTTGCCTTATCAGATCCCATGAAAATAATCGCATCCCCTTTCAAAACACTCAATCATTCAACCGCAGAAAACTTAATAAGTGAATTCAAAATTATAATTATTGACAAAGATATAGATTCTATTGTTATTGGATTACCAATCGGTCTGAAAGGTAAAGACACAATTCAAACCAAAAAGGTCCGACATTTCGCAAGTTCAATAGCTGATTTGGGTATCCCGATTCAATTGGAAGATGAGAGGTTTTCTACTATGAGTGCTAAACGCTCTCTCATTCTTCAAAAGATTAAGACAGGACATGATAAAGCTGCAGTGGATCGTACTGCTGCTGCTATTTTTCTTCAGCAATATCTGGACAAGCGATCTCGTTGAAATATATTTTTTCTCTTCCTAAATGGCAGAAGGCTATTTTTTCAGGAATACTAATGGGTATCGCTTATCAGCCTTGGCATTTAGGTTGGCTGGCTTGGTTCGCATTATTACCTTTACTTGATGTTTGGTTCACTGGGAATGCGAAAGAAAATTTTATTAATAGCTATCTGTTCGGATTAACCCATAATATTATTGCTGTCTATTGGATTGGCTTTAATTCAGGGGCAAGTGTTGGTGTGGTGTTTTTTAGCTTGATAGCTGCGGTGATATATCTTGCTTTATTTTGGGGAGCTGCAGGTTTAATTATTGGTAGTATAGCAAATAGATTGAGCCCAAGGATTATACTAACACCATTTTTGGTTGTCTCTATGGAATGGCTACGCAGTTTTGGACCCTTAGGTTTTCCATGGATTAATTTGGCTTTAACACAATCTGAATACATTTTTCTTACACAAATAAGTGAAATCACAGGTCCATATGGTGTCTCATTCTGGATTATTAGCATCAATACACTTGTTTATTTGGGTCTAAAAAAAGAAAATATGTTTAAAGAAGCGATGGTTGTGGCAATAGTTCTATTAGCGGGTTTATCCATTGCTGGTTGGGGAAGAATTAAATCAATCAAGCCAACAAACAAAACTATACGAATTGCAATTGTTCAACCAAATGTTGATCCAAATTCAAAGTGGGAACAAAAGGACCGCATAATTCTATTGATGGATTCACTTCATCAGGTTGCTGTTAACCTAGATCCAGATATTGTTCTATTTCCAGAAACGGCTGTCCCGGCATATTTAAGATTAAATACGAGAGTAAGAGAAATGTTTCAGAGTCGAGTTGATAAAACAGGTATTCCCCTTTTGACAGGAACAATTGATAGAAAAATTGAGGATGGGAAGAGATATTACTATAACAGTGCAATGTGGCTTAGTCCAAATAATGATTATGAAATGTATTCAAAAGTGCACTTGGTTCCATTCGCAGAATATGATTTGCTTCCTATGCTTTTCCATCCATTGAGGTGGATTAATTTGAATATAGATCGTGGCAATTTTCGCTCTGGTAATGAATATAAAGTGTTTGAATGGGATGGGGTCAAATTTTCAAATTTGATTTGTTATGAATCCAGTTTACCAAAAATTGTTCGTCGTTTCGTTTTTAAAGGTGCTGAAATACTAATGATAGAAGCGAACGATGGTTGGCTAGGTGATACAGCAGGGCCATATCAGCATTTTGAATTGGCCAGATTACGAGCTATCGAGAATCGTGTGTTCGTGTTACGTTCCGCCAATAGCGGTATTTCTGGTGTAATACGGCCTGATGGAACTATTCAGAAAAAGGTTTCAGTGGGCAAGCAGGCGGTTTTTATAGAAAAAATCAGTATTGGAGATATTACTGGGAGCTTTTACAGCCGTTATGGCAATGTTTTCGCAACATTTTGCTTTGTAATTTCCTTTGCATTAATAATGTTGTCATGGAAAAAAAAATAGTCTTTTTCATTTTGGCATTTCATATCTGTTTTTTATCGGGTAAACAAAATATTCACCCCATGGTGAAATCGGCCATTTTACCAGGATGGGGAGAGGCAGTACAAGGATACCCTAAAAGTTCTCGCCTATTTTTAATAAATGAATCGGTATTATTACTAAGTTGTATCTGTTCATACTCCCTTTCAAAATTAGAGGCTAAAAAATACAGAACATTTGCTGCGGAATTCGCCGGAGCTAAAGGGCATAGAGACCACCGGTATTGGGTAGACATAGGTAATTTTCATTCTATTGATGAATATGATGCTGAACATTTACGTATGCGTGATGGTATGGAAGGCAAATGGGCAGGTTGGTATTGGGAATGGGATACGGTCCAACATCGTAAAAATTTTGAATTAATGCGAATTAACAGTGACCGTTTGAGTTTGGCGGGCCAGTTTTTTATTGGTGGAATTATTCTAAACCATATTGTATCTGCAATAAATTCATTGTATTTGAGCAGGTTGGGGAATATTGAGTCATTTTCTATCAGTCCTATTAGATTAGATCCTGACCAAATAGTGTCTTGGCGAGTAAATATTGTAATTGCTTTGTAATATTGAATAATATAACGACACTATCCATATTTTTCAGTATTTCGTTATCGATTTTATTCTCCCAATCTTTTGAGTTGGTTATTTTTCATGGAATATTGGTGGTTTTCCTGGTTATAATTTTTCGAAATCACTGGCAGGAATTTGTAATAAAATCGAAGCCATTATGGATATATTTCCCTCAGGTTGGCTTATGGTTCTTTATTATATCTTTGTTGGTATCCAGTAAAAACACATATGCTGTTTTTATTGATGTATCATTAGCGACGTTTCGGATGATACTATTAGTCAGTATGATGACTTTATATAGTATTCTATCTAAGAATAGTGATATTATGATTTCGATTCGTGGAATCTGGCATAAGATGGGTAAACCTTGGCAATGGGTGGAAGATTTGATTTTATTCATCGATATTACTATCAGGTTTTTTCCTAGTTTTCAACAGCATTGGCAGAGAATAGAGCGTACACGCAAATCTTTGGGTATAAATGTATCGGAAGATAAAATTCATCAAGTTCAACGTTTTGCAACAATGGTTCCTGATATTGTTATTTTAAACCTAAGACGAGTCAATGACTTGACACTGGCTATGAAATTGAGAGGCTATGGCCATTTATGCCCCCGCACCGTCTATCCATTTATTTCTTCATATCGGATTGATAAATTAATTTTAGCATTTGTCATTATTGGATTACTGGGACTGCATTCGATTGACAAGATATAAAATCACATTGCAATATGATGGATCAAATTATTGTGGTTGGCAGCTTCAAAAATCTGTACGAACTGTACAGTATTTTATAGAAAAAGCTTTGATTAAGATTGCGGGATGTGATCATAGAATACCGGTTTATGGTGCAGGTCGCACCGATAAAGGTGTACATGCCAATGGTCAAGTGGCGCATTTTGACCTAGATACCCGATTACCAGATGATAAACTCTGTGACGCATTTAATGGAAATTTGCCCATAGACTGTAAGGTGTTGGCTGTTGAAAAAACTGTCCCTGATTTTGAAGCTCGATTTCATGCGGTTAAAAGGTGGTATCAATATCAGTGCTATACGGGCCAATCTTTGCTCTATAGAAATCAAGCTTGGATGGTGAAAGATCTGGATGTTGAAAAATTGAATAAAATGGCAAAATTGATTCTTGGTGAACATGATTTTCTATCTTTTAGTAAATATTGTGAAAGTGTAAATAGTACAAAATCCACAATTTATCATTCTCAATGGGAATTCGATGGTGAGATGGTAATATATTCTATTGCAGGAAATAGATTTTTACATCACATGGTGCGGTACATTGTAGGTACAATGGTGGAAACTGTGCGAGGAAATTGTGAGTATGATGATTTTATTTCGTTGTTGAAAAATCCTGCGAAAAATGTTCATATTTATCGGGCACCCGCCTGTGGTTTGATTATGAAACGTGTTGATTATGAATAGAACAAAATTAGTAATATTACTTAATGTAATAATTGTTTTAGGTCCGAATTCTTCTCGGGGTTCGATTGATCGATCTCGCGAAACAGCAATTACTCAAGCAATTAAGAAAGTAGGTCCCGCTGTTGCTAGTATCAACGTTTTGCAAAAAATAAGCTTATATCCAGCATCAGACCCAATCTTCCGGTACTTTTTTCCACCGGAGATATATCCGATGAAAAGTTCAGGTAGTGGCGTTGTAATTAGTCCTGATGGCTATGTGCTTACTAATACTCATGTTATTGAAAATGCATCTAATATAACTGTTACATTGTCAGGTGGTAATGAGTATGATGCAGACGTTGTTGGCGTAGATAAAACGTCCGACCTTGCTCTACTAAAGCTGGAAGGCAAAAATTTTCCTTATGCAGATTTAGGCGATTCTGATGATTTAATTATTGGGGAATGGGTTATAGCCCTTGGAAATCCTTTTGAATTGTTCAGTATCAGCAATCAGCCAACTGCCAGTGTAGGGATTATTAGCGCAAATCATATGGATTTTGGTAGACAAAGTTCAGGTACTGTATTGCAAAATATGATACAAACTGATGCGGCGATCAATCCTGGTAACTCTGGAGGGCCACTAGTTAATTCGGTTGGAGAAGTTATTGGTATAAACACATTCATTTTATCTGGATCTGGTCTTGGTTTTGCTATCCCTATCAATAATGCTAAACGCATTGCTAGCGAGTTAAAAAATACCGGTAGTGTGAATCGTGCTTATGTGACTGGGCTTTCTGTCAAGACGTTATCTAGGAGTGTGCTCAAATATCGTAATTTCCCATTCAGCAATGGTGTTATCGTTGATTTTGTTGAGGATGGAAGTGCAGCTCGGAAGGCTGGTCTATCCATTGACGATATAATTGTTTCTGCTAGTGGGATTAAAGTCAATTCTGCATCTGATATTCGCAAAGTGATTGCTGAGAGAGATCTAAGGTCTGGTGATATACTAATATTGAAGATTTATCGTCATGGTAAATACAAGCATTTGAAGCTTAAACTGGGTAGTCAAGATTGAGAATTGCACCAGAAGGGTATCTTTTCATCTTTCCTCTGCTTATTGCAGCCACAGCAACATTGTGTGGTGCTTGGCTATTGGGTACGAGTATGTCTCTGGGAATTATTATTACTGTAATCTTAATATTCTGTTTACATTTCTTTCGTGATCCAGTTCGTCAATGTTCAGCAGATGAAAGGTCTATCGTTTCACCTGCTGATGGTAAAGTGATTAGTATAAAAGAGGTAAATGATAATGACATAGGCCCAGAGTCAATATCAATCTCTATTTTCCTAAATGTATTTAATGTGCATACTAATCGTATGCCAGTAACAGGTCGATTTCAAAGTGTACAGCATAGGCCTGGGAAATTCATAGCTGCATTTGATCATATGGCATCAGATCTTAATGAACAAACGGAAATGCTAATAGATACCAAGTTCGGCCGTGTAAAAATGAAACAAATCGCCGGGCTCATCGCCCGTCGGATATTATGTTATGCAAAAAAAAATCTTCATATGAAAAAAGGGGATCGATTAGGTTTTATACGATTTGGTTCTAGAACAGACGTTATTGTACCAAAAAGTGTAACTTTGCACGTTGAATTAGGCCAAAAAGTCACAGGAACTGAAACAATTATTGGTACTTTTAAATGAAAGACCGCACTTATAAAAGAAAACTAAATAAACAATTTTTCCCAAATATTTTAACTATATTAAATATGTTCCTGGGTTTTATAGCCATTGTTCTCATTATGCAAGGAGAATATTATAATGCCGGGGTCTTGGTCCTGTTGGCTGGGTTAATGGACATTTTTGATGGAAAGATTGCACGTATTCTTGGTATCTCGTCAAAATTCGGATTAGAATTTGATTCGCTGGCTGACACTGTGTCTTTCTGTGTTGTACCATCGGTTCTGGTTTATGCACTATATGTAGACGGATTATCCCCATTACTGAGTGTGAGCTTTAGTTTTATTCCGTTGGTTTTTGGCACAATAAGACTGGCAAAGTATAATCTTGATGCGTCTGACGATAACACTAAAAATTATTTTGTTGGTCTTTCCACCCCAATCGCTGCAATAACCCTTTTTTCTTATATGCTATTTAATAACCAGATTTGGGGAGACGAACAATATGGTGACCCTAGAACTGCCTTAATTCTGGTTGTTTTACTGGGTTTACTTATGGTTAGTAACATACATTTTCCGAAAGCACCACTAATCACGTTTAGGTCTGGCATCACAAATTCCCTTCTTTTATTGGCATTTATTTTTTGTGCAGTAGCACTCGTAATTTGGAAAGGTTTTGTATTGTTGCCAATATGTATGACGTATATTATATGGAATATCGTATTATGGATGATAAAGTCCCATCATCAAGCAATTAAGCCGGGCCATGTAGACAAGACAAATTATTTGAGGGATTAATGAATAAGCGGACTGTAGCGCTTATTGTTCTAGGTGTCTTTGTTGGCGCGATCATTGGTGGCGTTATTGGGGAACTGTTTGGCTGGATATTGCCGCAGGGTGTAGTTAAGGAATTCTTCCTTACTCCCCTATCATTCGATGTAGGGGGGCTGGCTGGAAATGAGACTGGAGTGATTATATTGGATTTAAAAATAATAACCTTGAAATTTGGTCTGGCAATGAAGTTCAATTTTACAAGTGTTATTGGTATTGCGGTGGCATATTATATTTTAAGGTATTTTCGCTAAATATAAATGGAGGTTGATATGCAACAGCCGCATGCAGTGTACGCATTTTTTAATTTAGGAACTGGGGAAATATTACTAATTCTACTTGTCGTTCTGCTACTCTTTGGTGCGAAACGACTTCCAGAACTTGCACGTGGACTAGGGAAAGGTATTAATGAGTTTCGCGATGCGGTCGATGATAGTAAAAAACAAATTATGGACGAAACAAAACGTGATAATATGGAAGATTCTAAACCTACTGAGAATGATAGCACAGAATCCGAAGAATAAGCTTCTTTACCTTATAGATAATTATAGCATTATCAAGATTTTTGAATAAATGAAACAATTCTTGGATTTAATCGTTCATAGAACATTTAAACCAAGGAATTAAAGGTTCTTTATCCAAATGGAATTCCAACAGCCATGGTATTTGATCTTGTTAATTTTAATCCCTGGATTATTATTCTGGTATAAACAGTTTGGTCAATTCCGCGAGGGTACCATTCTATTCTCATCAAAATTATTCTTTTCTGAAGCTCTGATGAAAAGAGGTCGTCGCCGTGCTAATCTTTTGCTTGCTATTCATTTAATCATTCTTTGTTTGGTTATCACAGCGCTGGCAAGACCACAATTGGTTGATCATTTGCAAAAGAATACCGTGGATGTGATTGATATGGTTTTAGTTATAGACATCAGTAGTAGCATGCTTGCGGATGATTTTCCCCCAAACCGTCTGGAGGTTGTCAAGCGGACAGCTAATGATTTCATATCTAGCCGTAATGGTGACCGTGTTGGATTGATTGTATTTGCTGGACAATCCTTTATCCAATGTCCACTTACCATTGATTTAGATGTTCTTCGAGATTTGTTAAATGAAGTTACAATTGTTTCTACTGATTATGATGGAACTGCTATCGGACTGGCTATTGCAAATGCTACTAACCGGTTGCGCAATAGTGAAGCGGAAAGTAAGGTTATGATTCTTTTATCAGATGGTAGTAATAATTCTGGCGAAATTGAACCTGCTACAGCGGCAGACCTTGCGGCAGAATTTGATATACGTATTTACACTATTGGAGCCGGGACAAATCAGTCTTACACTCGAATACCAGGCAGAGGTTTAATTCGTAATGAGATTGATGAAGACACACTGGTGGAAATTGCCCAGAAAACGGGGGGTAAATATTTCAGGGCCACCGATGAAACTGCGTTATCTGCTATCTATAATGAAATTGACCAATTAGAACGTTCTGAGATTGAGGTAAAAGAATTTACACGTCACCGAGAGATCTATGGTTGGTTTCTTATACCTGCGTTTTTTGCCGGTCTTGGAATGGAAACTTTTAGAAACATTAATTCCCGATATAGAGCATAATGGCATTTCGTTACATTTGGGTCCTTGGTTTTTTTGTATTGATAATAATCCTTTGGGCTTTTAATAGAATAGGAGAGAGATCATCAAGGGGTTTTTTCTCGAACACATCTGATAATGTTCAAGCTGTGATCTTGGCTCGATTGGATTTGAATAAAAAACAATGGCAATCCCGATTATTTTTCTTGGGACTATCGTTCCTAATCTTAGCAGCTTCCGGACCACAGATTGGTACACGTGTTCGTCCTGTGGAACGCAAAGGGGTTGATCTTGTTATTGCTTTCGATACTTCAACCAGTATGGATGCCGAAGATGTTAAACCATCCAGATTAGCTAAAGCTAAGTTCGAGATTGGGCAGCTAATCTCAAAGCTGAAGGGTGACCGGGTAGCAATCATTATTTTTGCTGGTACGAGCCACCTTTATTTGCCTTTGACCACAGACTATGAAGCGGCACTACTTTTTCTAAATGGAATCGATACGGATATGATACCTACTCAGGGAACTGCCATTAGTGCTGCAATGGAAAACGCCATGATGGCCTTTACGCATGAGGATGATAAATACAAAGTCATGTTATTAATTTCTGATGGTGAAGACCACGAAGGCCAAGCTTTGGAGTTGGCCAATCAAGCTGTTAAAGCAGGACTTGAAATATATACTGTAGGAGTAGGACTTGAGACTGGCAGTCTGATACCAGTAAGATCAACAGATGGTTCGCGCTCTGATTATAAACGTGACAATAAGGGTAAACTTATAACATCACTGATGAATCCATCAATTCTCAAAGATTTAGCAGCCGCTGGTAATGGAGAATACTTTCATTTTACGAATAACAAGGATACACATATAGATATTGCTAAATCTATTGAGTCAATGGAGAAACGCACCATTAGTTCACACGAATATTCAGAATATGAGGAACGTTATCAATTGGTAGCTTTCTTGGCTATATTTTGCCTCGTAGGTAGTTTAATTATCCCAACACGATTAATAAATAAGAATCAGTGAAATAATAATATGAGACTTCGAATATTTTTCATGTTAGTTTTATTTTTTAGCGTATCTCTTGCCCAGGATAGAGGCCAGAAGCTTTACCAAGAACAGAAATATGACGAAGCCCGCGCCCATTATGATTTGATTCTATCCAAGCGTGAGAATGATAGGGCTGCACATTTTGGTCGAGGTGTATCAGCATATTTCCAGGATGAAAAGGAAACTGCCTTTCAGAGTTTTAAACAAGCACTATCCACAAAAGATAGCATGCTTCAATCAAAGACATTATATAACATCGGAAATATGTTGTATGAGCAACAGAAAATGGATGAAAGTTTGGCATTTTATAAAAAAGCAATGATACTTGAACCCTCTGATCATGATGCTAAGATAAATTATGAATTAATAAAAAGACAGATGAGAAAGCAGGAGGAACAGGAACAAAACCAGGAAAAGAATCAGGACTCTAATAAAAATGATCAAAATGATGATAACCAAAACAAAAAACAGGGCAATCAAAAGTCAGAAGATCAACAGAAGTCGGAAAATCATCCTTCAGAGGAAGAAAATAAAGACCAGGATGATACTCAGCAATCAAGATCCGCTAAGGGGGAGCAGGACCAGAAGAAAGAATCTGAAAAGAGGTCTATCCAAAATCAAGAAACCGAACCTCAACACAAATCTGATCGGCAACTCAATGCAGAGGCAATACTTAATGCGCTAAAGGATAATGAGAAAATAAATCAAAAACTGCAAATTGCCCGTTCTAAAGTTCTCAAGCTTGAAAAGGATTGGTGAAGTTTTATAATCAACTAATTTTAAGTCTTGCCATTCTTAATCCGATATTGGCGTTACAGGTCACAGCATCAGTAGATCGGGACCATTGTTCAATAGATGATTTGATAACGTTTAAGATTGAAGCCGAGGGCGCATCATCTTTCCCAAAGGTGGAAATTAAATCGATATTAAGAGATTTTTCGATTATCAGCGGTCCTAGCCAACAGACAAATATGCAATGGGTCAATGGTTCCATAACCAATTCTCGGACCATGACCTGGGCCATCGTTCCAAAGCGAGAGGGACTTTTGAATATCCCCTCTTTGACTGTTAAAGTCAAAAGAAAGACGTTCAAGACCAAACCAATCAAGATTCAAGTTGTCTCTTCTAATCAAAAAACCAAGGATTTAGATCTTTTCATTTTAGCTGAAATCGATAAGGATCAAGTATACCTTGGTGAACAAGTCACTCTTACCTATAAAATATTTAAAAAAGTCAATATATCCATTGATCCATTCGAGTTACCTGATTTCGACGGGTTTTGGGCTGAAGAACTTTATCGACCTAAACAGGTGAGTTTTAGAAATGTCAGTCGCTCAGGAGTGCGGTATCAGGTAGGCATACTTTATCAGGTGGCTTTATTTTCCATGCCAGGAGACAAGCATGTTATACCATCACTAACTCTTAAAACAAAAGTGGTGGCAAACAGATCAAAGCGTCGCCGAGATCCATTTTTTGATCCATTTTTTGATTCATTTTTTACTGAAACAGTAACAAAAGTTCTTAATTCCTCGGAAAAATCACTAACCATAAAGGACTTTCCAGAATCGCGACCCTATGATTTTACAGGGGCAGTAGGTCAATTTAGTATTGATGCGTCAACAGATAGAGATTCTACAGTTGTTAATGAAGGATTAACTTATACTATTAGTCTAAAGGGAACCGGCAATATGGGCTTGTTTACTCTGCCAGATATTAAGTTTCCTAATCAGTTAGAAGCTTTCTCACCAACGGACAATTTTACGAAAGATGTGTTTCGCGATGCGCTAACAGGTACCATGTCATCTGAATATATCCTAATTCCACGTATGGCAGGTTCAGTGTCAATACCTCCTGTGAAAATGTCTTATTTTGATCCACAGTCAGAATCTTGGAAGCGGATACAGACTGATGCAGTCACAATTCCTATTCTTGCTGGAGCAGAAACATTAGTTATGGGTTCCGGGTTCTCCAAACGAGAAATAGAACTTTTAGGAAGAGACATTAGATATATACATACTGAAAAGATGCCATGGAAACGAATGAACGCACCGACTCTTTCTCCGTGGATATTATCTATATATGGAATGTCTGTTTTATGTTTTTTGGCACCGCCCTTAGTCGGAAGTTTGCTTGGATACCGGGTGCGAACAGCCTCTGATCGAAAGGCGAAAGATTCCCTGAAAAAAGCATGCCGAGATCTTAGGTCAGGTGCCGGTGATCCTTTTGACTTGGCTACCAACGCAGTTTACAAATATTTGTATGAGAGGTTACAATTATCCACTGATAATCTGGATCCAAACATGGTTGAAGAATTCCTTTCAAAATATTTGGATAATAATGATTTTATTTTCCTATTGAATCACTTAAAAACCTGTGATGCCGGCCGTTTTGGGCCTGGGGGGCTTGATCGCGAATCGACTATAATTGATGAAACTATTATCATATTAAAAAAACTTGATAAGGCACTATGAAAATGAAATATTGTATAATCATTCTTTTCCTTGGACCAATCATAGCCCAGGATATTGATTTGCTCTTTGAATATGGCAACCAGTTGTTTATAAATGGCCGATTTGATGATGCAATTGATAAATATGAAAAAATTCTGGAGCAAGATCAGGAAAATGCTGATCTCTATTATAATATAGGGAATGCTTATTTTCGATCCCATGAAATAGGAAAGGCTATATGGGCATACAACAAAGGGATTAAATTATCTCCCAGAGATAATGATATTCATCAAAATCTGGAAATTGCGAACTCTCGTATTATAGATCGATTGGTGTTGCCTGAACCATTTTTCCTTCTTCGATTATACCGTGATTTAAAAAATAATTTTACGATACAGGAATTCATCATGATTGGTAGCTTGTTATTATTTCTGGAAGCATCACTCTTTATGAATTTGCAATTTGGTTGGATAGGAAATATTGTGATTAGGAAATGTATCAGTATACTTGTCATTTCTGCTATGTTGATTCATGGTATTGCCATAGATAAATTTTTCCAGCAAAAAAATACCCGTCGAGGAATTATTATTGAAAATGGTGTAGAAGCTTATTCTGGTCCATTTTATGGAGAGAATACTGTATTATTCCGCATCAATGAAGGTACCTTGGTGGATTTGCATCAATCACAGGAAGGTTGGGTTGAGATTATATTAATCGATGGGAAAACAGGTTGGATAACAACAAATACAATGCGTTCTCTATGATTAGATTGGCATCAATTTTCTTTCTTATCAATGTCTATTATTCACAATATCCGGATTCTTTGTTTTGGTTTGATATGAATACTGTCAGAGAACCGTTACCAGAATTCCCTTTGATTTTGAATAAAGTGATGGATAGTAAACAGCTCAAACTTCTGGATTCTCTACGTAGAGGTAGTAAGCTAAGTGAGGATGGGTTTCGTATACAGGTTTTTGAAACAGTTTCTTCTGCAGATGCT
>DCMX01000006.1:18016-25810 GCA_002321855.1 Fidelibacterota bacterium UBA1611
TTTTGAAGCACCATTATATAAGCTTCGGTTTGGTAATTTTCCTACAAGAAAAGCGGCTGAAAAGCATCAAAAAATAATAATTAAAAGGGGGATAACTGAAGCTTGGATTGTACGTGCAAGGATTGATATTGACGCTTTACTTGATTCAAATACGGGCCTGTAAGACCCCTAATTTTTTAATTCTTGGTTGTAATTTATAACTGGTTGAAGCTGTCTATATATACTCAGTAGTTTCTGTTCTTAATTATAAAAATATATGGCTGGACACAGTAAATGGGCAAATATCCGCCATCGAAAGAACGCCCAGGACACTAAACGCGGTAAGATTTTCACAAAAATCATTAAGGAGATTACGGTTGCTTCTAGGATTGGTGGTGAAGATGTTGATGCTAATCCGCGTCTTCGTAAAGCCGTTTCTAATGCCCAGTCAAATAATATGCCCCTGGAAAATATTAAAAGGGCGATTCAAAAAGGGATCGGCGAGTTGGATGGAGTAAACTACGAGGAAATCACTTATGAGGGGTATGGGCCTGGTGGTGTAGCTATTCTAATAGATGTTATAACGGACAATAGGAATCGAACAGTGGCTGATGTTCGAAGTATCCTAACTAAATACAACGGAAGTATGGGTGAGAATGGAAGTGTGTCCTGGATGTTTAAAAGAAGGGGTTTAATTATATTAGATCGAACAGATAGTGACGAAAAAACCTTTTTTAACATTGTGATGGATTCTGGTGCCGATGATTTCGAGGTGAATGAAAAAAATTACTTTGTATTTACTGATCCGGGGATAGTTATGGATGTAAGAGAATTTTTAGTATCAGAAGGATGCGTAGTCAATTCGGCTGCTATAGAGATGATTCCGAATTCGTATCAGAAAGTATCGATGGAAGATGGTTATGAGTTTCAAAAATTGATGTATTTGTTAGATGATAATGCTGATGTGAACCGTATTTACTCAAATTTTGATTTGGAAGGATAATCTTCTATTTAAAAATTAAATATCATGCGTGTAATAGGGATAGACCCAGGAATAGGTATAACAGGTTTTAGTATCATAGACCATTCCAGATTAGAAACTGCTTTGATTGCTTATGGTGCTATTCGACCACCAAAGAAACAAGGACTAGAGAAACGTCTTTTTTATCTGTTTAATGAAATGAATAAACTTAATGATAAATTTGAACCAGATGTATTAGCCATAGAAGATTCGTTTTATAGCAAAAATGTAAAATCTGCAATGATATTAGGACAGGCTCGAGGAACAATACTTCTTTCGGCCGCGCGAGCAAGTATTAAAGTTGCTGAATTTGCTCCGCGTAAGGTTAAACTATCTGTTTGCGGCAAAGGATCAGCATCGAAAGAGCAGGTGCAGTTCATGGTAAGTCAAATCTTAAAATTGAAGGATCCACCAAAACCCATGGATATTTCTGATGCCATGGCCGTTGGACTTTGTTTAATTAACCAAAATCGATTTCTATGATTGATCAAATCCATGGCATAATCTTGAAAAAAACCCCAAACTATGCAGTTTTGGAAACAGGTGGTGTTGGTTTAAAAGTATTATCAACTATAAACACCCTTGAAGCTATGCCTGCAAAAGGGAAGAAAACTTTGTTGTTAACATATCTACATGTTCGCGATGATGTACTTGACCTATACGGTTTCCAAACATCAAGGGAACGAGAAACATTTCTTCAACTTATTGGCATCAGTGGTATTGGACCTAAACTCGCTCTTACCATTTTAAGCGGTATCAGTCCAGATAAGCTCAGGAATAGGGTAATAGCGGGAGATGTGGCTGCAATGACAGCGGTACCAGGTGTTGGTGCCAAAACCGCAAAACGTATTATTGTAGAGCTGAAAGAAAAATTTACCAAGGCGGATAATGATTCGCTAGGATTTGAAGAACTTGATCAAACCATGTCTGGCCTTTATTGGGATGCTTTGAATGCACTTACGGCACTTGGATATAAACAAAAACACTCTAACCAAGCTTTAGATAAAATTAAACAATCTGGTGAGCTCAAGGGTGAACTGGAATCGGTTATCAAAAAGGCGCTCCAACATTTAATGTATTAGTATGCGATATGCATCTCGGCTCCATCGCTTAGGAACTGAAACAGCCTTTGCTGTATCCTTAGAGGCTAAAACCTGGGCAAATAAAGGTCATAAAGTATATCCATTTCATTTGGGTGATTTAAACCTCTCTACCCCGTTAAATATTCAAGAAGCAGCTTTGAAGCATATGCGTGATGGTAAGACAGGATATTGTCCTTCTGAAGGGATTCCGGAATTACGTGATGTACTCTCCCAGGATGTAGGTTTTCGCCGAGGTGTCGATTATACAGCTGAAAATGTAGTAATTCAACCTGGTGGAAAACCAACTATTTGGAAATTCATTTCTGCAGTCATGGACCGTGGAGATGAAGTGCTGTACCCCAATCCTGGTTATCCTATTTATGAGTCACAAATAGAATATCAAGGGGGTGTTGCAAAACCTTATAGCTATTTTGAGACAGATAAAGGGTTTATAATTGATATAGATCAGTTGAAAGCCAGTATTTCTGAAAAAACTAAAGCATTGATATATAACAATTATCAGAACCCTACAAGTGCAGCTTCTAGTAAAGATGAGATGGAAGCAATCGCGGAAATTGCTATTAAGCATGACCTCTGGGTATTAGCGGACGATGCTTATTTTGAGATTCGTTATGATGATGAGCCACCAATTTCAATTGTATCCATTCCTGGGATGCAGGAGCGCACAGCAATCCTATACACATTTTCTAAAAAATATGCTATGACCGGTTGGCGTTTAGGGGGTACAATTGGACCGAGAAAATTAATTCACCATATTTCTCAGATTAATTTAAATGATGAGTCCTGCACAAATCACTTTTTGCAATGGGCAATGATTGATGCTCTAACTGGTGATGAAAACGGATCCAGTTGTATTTTATCGCAATTAAAAGATCGTCGTGACGCGGCTATGAAATCTCTGAACTCTATTGAAGGAATTCAGGTAGCTGTGCCTGAAAGCACATTTTATATCTTTCCAAATGTAACAAAACTGTTAAATAGAAAAGGTATTCTTGATATAGAACAGTTTAGAAAAAAGGCACTTGTTGAAACTGGAGTCTCTTTCTGTACCAGAAAACACTTCGGTAGGTCTTTTCCAGGTGATGAAAACCATTTTATACGTTTAGCATATTCCGCCATAGAAATAGATGATATCCATGAAGGGCTGGAAAAATTCAAAGCCTGGATTGTATCTTGAATGACTCGAAGAAAACCTCACTTTACGCGCGACATGTATCTTTAGATGGCAACATGGTTTCCTTTGGTGGCTATTTGATGCCAATCTATTATACCAGTATTATCCAGGAACATAATTCCGTGCGCAATAATGCAGGTTTGTTTGATGTGAGTCATATGGGTGAATTCCACTTGTCTGGACCAGATTCTGAATCTTTTTTACAGAAAATGACGGTAAATGACGTAGGACAATTATATGAAGGACGGGCACAATATTCTGCCATGTGCTACGATAGCGGGGGAATCGTTGATGACTTGTTGATCTATAAAAAGGAAAATGGTTATATGTTGGTGGTCAATGCTACTAACCGTAAAAAGGACTACCAATGGCTGTATTCAAATTTGGGAAAAAATGTACATCTGGAAGACCATAGTGATGAAATGTCCTTGGTTGCAATACAGGGTCCAAAATCTCGCAATATATTACAGCGAATTGCCAGTTCTGATTTATCTGATTTAGCTTTCTATCATTTTATCGAATATGATAGAATTGCTGGTACAACTGCTATGATTGCGAGAACAGGCTACACAGGTGAACTGGGCTATGAGATCTATGCGAAAACCAACTCTATCGTACTTATTTGGGATGCATTGATGGATTTAGGCGAAAAAGATGGCCTTGTACCAGCTGGATTGGGTTGTCGCGATACTCTTCGGATGGAAATGAAGTATGTCTTGTATGGAAATGATATCGATGAAAATACAAGTCCTGTTGAAGCTGGCTTAAGCTGGATTATTAAGGAAGACAAAGGTGATTTTATTGGTCGCGAAGCAATTATTGAAAAAATGGGAAATCCAGATCGAAAACTAGTTTGTTTCAGAATGAAGGAATTAGCCATACCACGTCGGGGCTTTGTGATTCTGAAAAATGACAATGAAATCGGAATTGTAACTAGTGGAACCATGAGCCCATCCCTGGAAAAAGGTATAGGGATGGGATATGTTACCCTGCCGCATCACACACCAGGCACAGAAATTATGGTCAATATAAGGGGACAAAATAAATCTGCGATAATTGCTGAGCCACCACTATATAAAAATGGCACCGCAACCAATTAACGCATAAGCTTAAGTATTATTAATGATGCGATGGAGTTCGTGATTCTAATTTCACTCATTTATTAAAGCAGGATTGAGGATGAATAATGAACATTAGTTTTTTATTTATTATCAAAATATCCGTATAATTCCATCGCATTAATCCACATACATAAGCACCTTCAATGAAGGAAGAACGCCGTTTAGAGATACTCGGGATTTTTATTATTGCCCTGTCCTTTTTTATATTGGTCAGTTTAGGCGGTTTTAATCCCCAAGAAGAACCCACCATTTCGCCCAGCGTCAAGGTGGAAAATCCAATGGGCAGGTTGGGTGTCACAGTTGCTCATTTTGGTATAAAACTTGGTTTTGGCTATCCGATTTTTATTTTGCCACTTTTGGGGATTGTTTGGGGTTGGTTCCTTTTCAGTAAAAGAAAATTGGAGATATTATTCCGTCCATCGGTCTATCTCTGCGGGGCGCTTTGTCTTCTCTCTATCTCAATAGGTCTAATATTGATTCTGATTTCTCAATCAGATGAATTGAATTATTTACCATCAGGACTAATAGGCGGTCTTGTTACACAGTTTTTCATTGACTTTTTGGGTCCAGCGGGAGTTATTCTGTTAGTCATTGCCAGTTGGCTAATGCTATTTCGCGGATATTTTACTTGGAACCTTTATACACCAATTTCAATGATAAATGGAAAGTGGAAAACATGGAGAACGGAACGTAGTTTGGTTACAAAATATAAGGAAAAGGAAAATGTAAAACGTCGGCATACACAGGAGCTTATTTCAAGGATTGATGCGAAAAAAAAGATGGATGAAAATGATGTTGAACCAAAATCAAAAGAACATCTGGAGACGAACAGCGGAGAAAAGGAAGGTGACCATAAATTAGATTTTGCAAGTGAGAATGAAGACAGTTCCGTTATGGTGGGGGCCGAGAGTTTAACTGAAAAAAATATCGAGGAAAATAAGTTTGTTGCTGATAGTGATGGTGAAACGAAAGTTCTCGAGACCAACCAAGATGAAATAGATGATAATGATATTCATGTGGGTGAAATGGCCTCCACTGAAGAAGTATTAATTGATGATCTGGAGGAAAGGCGTCAAACGGAAAGAAAATACCAGTTACCGATTACGGACCTGCTTGAAACACCTGTCAATATTTCTGATACTATGAGTCGGGATGAGCTGATTGATAGAGCCAATTTTTTGACTCAATCATTATCCACGTTTGGCGTGGAAGGACGAGTAGTCAATGTCCATCCTGGACCTGTTATTACATTGTTTGAGGTGGAACCAGCAGAAGGGGTAAGGGTCAATAAATTCGTGCAATTGTCTGATGATCTTGCTCGTGTTATGGAAGCGAGCAGGGTAAGAGTAATAGCCCCCATTCCAGGAAAATCATCGGTGGGAATTGAAATTCCGAATCGTAATCCTGAAACTGTTTATTTCAAGTCTGTTGTCAATAGTCAAGAATTTGTTGATGCTCATTCATTTTTGTCATTGGCTGTAGGTAAGACCACATCTGGAGAAATAGCTACTCTTGATTTGGCAAAAATGCCTCATTTGCTTATTGCTGGAACCACGGGATCAGGTAAATCAGTATGTATCAACTCGATTATCTGTAGTATCCTTTATCGAGCAACACCGGCCGAAGTGAAATTTGTCATGATTGATCCCAAAAAGGTCGAAATGACACTCTATAAAAAATTAGATGGTTATCACTTATTGAAAATGGATGATATATCCGAACCGATCGTAACAACTACAGAGAATGCAATTCTATCATTAAGGGCCTTAGAGAATGAAATGGATAGACGTTACAATGTTTTGGCTGAAGCAGTGGTTAGAAATATTGATGAGTACAATGAAAAAATGAGAATTCAGGATGAGGTCATTATGCCTTTTATTGTTTTAGTTGTTGATGAATTGGCCGATCTAATGATGATGAGTGCCAAAGATGTAGAAACTCCAATTGCTCGATTGGCCCAACTTTCTCGAGCCGTTGGGATTCATCTTGTCATTGCTACTCAACGTCCATCGGTGGATGTGATCACGGGTGTGATTAAAGCGAATTTCCCATCAAGGATTGCTTTTCAGGTTGCAACGAAAATTGATTCTCGAACAATTATTGATCAATCTGGTGCAGAAAAACTGATCGGACGTGGAGACATGCTCCATTTAGGTACAGGGACATCCGAAGCGGTCCGCATGCATAATGCTTTCCTTTCTCTTGAAGAAATAGAAGCGGTAATGGAACATATCTGTGATCAGCCTAAAGCAAACGAAATTATACTGCCTACTGTGCGGGAAGCCACATTGTCCAATTATAGCGGAGATGATGGCAAGACTGATGAACTTTTCCAAGAAGCCGTCTCATTGGTGATAACACATCAGCAGGGATCTATATCTTTACTGCAGAGGCGTTTGAAAGTTGGCTATTCAAGAGCAGCACGACTTATTGATGAAATGGAACAAGCTGGTGTTGTTGGCCCTTTTACAGGTAGTAAGGCTAGGGAAGTCCTGGTTGATGAATCATATCTGGAAATTATCCGCGGTTAAATTTTTCTAAATGACCCGTTTCATTATTTTTTCCGGATTGTTTACATCATTAGGAATTAGTCAGATAGATATTTTTGATTCTTTCCTACGATTCATTCATCAGGATAGTGGTATCCGCATGAATATTAACTTTCATCAGACACAATTTGGTGAGAGTTATACAGAAGCCGGTACGTTTTATTATCTGCAAGATGGTTATTACATCTATGACTCTCAGAAGCAGCGTATCATTGTTAATGGAGATACTATTACAACTATCAATAAGCATGCTAAACAGATTATATATGATTTATCAATCCCGGGTAATGTGAACATATTTGATATTTTGACTGGTAATATGGATGGAATCAAACGTGAGCCAGCCATCTTGGAGAAAAGTGGTTATAGAATATTGTTTACCGTACCCGGTTGGGAATTGTCAGGTGTACTACGTCTAAATTCCGGTCTAGGGCAACCAACCAATTTGGAATTGAGTGCAGGGGATGGCCAGAATATTCGTATTCAAATACTAAGCTCGGGGAAATTATCGGAAAATTCTATTCCTGATTATGAAACGACCCACTTTGATGTGATTGATCTACGTGAATAAGCTATCTCAAATTTTTATCCTTTTTCTTATCAGTGCTGTCGGTATCTATTTTGCGTTTCAAGGTGAGAATTTTGATATACTATGGGATTATTTATTAGTTGTTAAATGGCATTCATTCATGCTATCAGTAATATTGTTGATCATTAGTGTAGTGATCCGAGCCAAACGCTGGCAATTTATCTTAAAACCGGTTGAACATATTCCATTACATCCACTTTTTAGTTCCACAATGATTGGATATTTTGGTAATAGCATACTATTTTTTCGTCTTGGGGA
>DCMX01000128.1:0-3772 GCA_002321855.1 Fidelibacterota bacterium UBA1611
GCGTCCATGTGTGTAGGGGTTGGCTCACTTCAAGACCCCAAAACTCGTCAGGGTTTAGCACACTTTTTAGAGCACATGCTTTTTCTTGGAACCGAGAAGTATCCAGATGTGGATGAATATAGTACCTATCTTCGAAACAATGGCGGAATGTCCAATGCATATACTGCTGCTGATCATACGAACTATCAGTTTCAGGTCTTTCCAGATGCCTTTGAGGGTGCGTTGGATAGGTTTGCCCAGTTTTTCATAGCACCGCTTTTTACTGCTGAGTACACAGACAGAGAAAAGAACGCTGTCCATTCAGAGTACCAAAAAAACAAAATGAATGACAACTGGCGCGAACAACAAATTATATTTTCTTTTGTGAGGGATGGACATCCACAACAAAAGTTCAATATTGGAAACATGGAAACCCTTGGCGATATAAAAAAGGATGAATTGTCAGAGTTTTATAATAATGAATATAGCGCAAACAGAATGAGCTTAGCTGTTTTAAGCAATCATGGCCTGGACGATATGGAAAAATGGTATAGAAAATATTTTTCGATGGTACCTAACCATGATTTGGAGAACATCATTTATGATCATAATGTGTTTGAAAGAAAAAAAACATTTCGTTTAGTAAACATTGAACCGGTAAAGGATATTAGAGCTTTAGAGATTAGTTTTTCTCTTCCGGGGACAAGAAAATATTATAGAAGTAAACCAGGGAGAATCTTAGGTTATATAACTGGACACGAGGGGAAAGGAAGTATTTTATCTTTTTTAAAGAGAAAGAACTATGCTACAACATTAACAACAAACATTTACCAAGCAACAAACACCTATGGATTCTTTAGTCTAAGGATTGATCTTACACCAAAAGGATTAGAAAATCACAGAAACATAATTAAAACTGTTTTATCATATATTAAACACTCAAGAAATATCGAGTACCCTGAATATGTTTTTGAGCATCTTAAAACCATGTCATCTTTGGATGAGATATTTACAAACAAAGGAGAGGGAATGTGGAGGGCCACCTCCCTGTCAAACGAAACAAATCAATTTCCACTGGAAGATGCTGGTCGAATACGATATATATTTGAAGAACAAGATAAAGAAGCTTGGAACGAGATACTTTCATATTGTGTTCCTGATAATATGTTATCAATCCTTATTGCCAAAGATGTAAAAACAGATAAAACAGAACATTTTTTTGAAGCACCATATGGATATGAGGAAAATGACGAGTTTTATCAGGAAATAATAAATGTAAACGTAAACCCCGACCTGTTCCTCCCTGAACCAAACTCCTTTCTCCCAAAGAAGGCATCAACACCCGACCGGCAACATAAAGACCTTGTTATACCCAGACTATTGGTCAACGAAAAAGGAATGAGGTTTTATTTTGGCAAGGACCATGAGTTCTTAAGGCCCAAGGGTGTAATAAGTATTAAGATTCTGTTTCCTAAAGAAACAATGACACTCGAACACAAGATTATGCTGAAACTTTATGTTTCATGTGTGAACGAGTCTCTCAATGAACTGGTATACCCAGCCAAAGAGGCAGGTCTTGATTATACATTGACAGATGGGTATGAGGGGTTGTCTTTTACAATAAGTGGTTACACAGAATCAACCGCAACCCTTTATGATATTGTTATGTCACATCTTTTGAACTATCAAATATCCGATGATCAGTTCAAGGCTCTTAAAGAAAAGATTTCCCGAGACTATCAAAATTTTCCCCTGTCTGATTCCTGGAAAATAACTAGAGATAAGAATGCTCAGGTATATAATAATGTTAAATATGGTTGGAAGGAATCTCTTAAAATGATCTCGGGTATCACCAAGAAATCTGTAAGAAAATATATCCACTCTGTTATTAAAAAAATCCATGTGGAAGGACTTATTTATGGTGATTATTCTAAAAGGGAGGCCCAGCATTTGGTTCGTGTTTTCAAAGAAACAATAGGAGCTATACCCGTTCCCAGGAATCGATCTTTTGAACTAATGTTCTTGGTTCATGAAGAACCCGAATCAATCCAGTATGTTGAAAACTTGGAAGTGGACAACTCTTGTTTTTGGCGTGAATATCATTTTGGGATGGACTCACCGGAAACTCGTGCATCGGTTATGATACTTGGTCAGGCTTTGCAACAACCGTTTTTTACTGAAATGCGAACGAACCAACAACTGGGTTATATTGTATGGTCCGGTAATCTAACCCGTGATGAGAATCACTATTTGTACTTTGCTATCCAGTCCGGAGAGTATAGTGCGGATAAGTTAGATAGTCATGCAGACAATTTTATAAAGACATGTCCCGCTCTGATCAGAGATATGTCTACAAATATGTTTGAACAACTTAAAAATGCTGCTATTGAAAAATTGGAGCAGAAACCAAAAAGCATACCAGAACGCGCCAATAAACTTAAAACATTGATTTTTGAACACAATGCCGAATTTGATCGAGATAAAAAAACGATCGTATCACTGAAAAACTCTAAAAAGGATGATATAACAAGAAAACTGGAAAAAGTGTTGAATGAAAAATATCGGAGGATGGTAAATATTCTAATGTTTGCAAACACCCATGAAAACAATTCCGGACTGACCAGCACATTCGATGATATTCAGGATTGGAAACGATTTAGAACATATAAGTAAGATATGCCAAATGAGATCATCTTGATTGCTGCCGTAACAGTAGATGGCTTTATTGCTAGACACAAAAAAGAGAAAATCCAATGGTCACAAGATCTTTTCCTTTTCAAAAGACAAACAATGGGTTACCCAATTATCATGGGCTCAAACACACACGAAACACTGGCGATGGAATTAAAAGGTCGTAACATGATTGTGGTACATCGTGACGATGACCCCAAAACGATTCTTGGTAGAATAAATAAATCGCGTTGTTTTGTAATTGGGGGAGGGCGCACAAACTCCCGATTCTCTTCATTTTTAACGCACCTCTATATCACTCCACACCCCCTTGTGTTTGGAAAAGGGGTCCCTCTTTTTGCCAGTGGCACACCTGAATTAAAGCTATACTTTCAAAAACTTGTTCCTGTATCATTAGAGAACGGCATTTACCAATTTCAGTATACAGTAGACCCATGAACAAAATAGGAATATTGTTTTTGTTTTCATTTTCATATGCTATAGATGTGACATCTGGCGGAGTTTTGTCTGAGAATCAGGCATCCTATGATGTACAGCATTATGGCATACATCTAAAAATTGATGCAAAAAGAAAAATGATATCCGGATACGTCGATATAACACTCAGGGTTATTTCGGATATGGATTTTATAGAGATTGACCTATTGAATGACTACAATGTATCTGTAACAGAAGTTGATGGAATGTCATATCCTTTTCAACATGATAAAAATAAACTCACTATTAATGTTTCGAATCTTTCTAAGAACAGAGTGTCGGTTGCTCACATCGTTTATAAGGGTAAACCACCCATTGCAGAAAGGCCTCCTTGGAGCGGGGGTTTTTCCTGGAAAGAAAGTAATGATGGGTATCCATGGATCGCTGTATCATGTCAAACGAATGGGGCCTATATCTGGTATCCTTGTAAGGAACACCCTAGTGATGAACCCGATAGTGCTGATATTAGAATCTCTGTCCCCGACCCACTTTCTGTAGCCTCTAATGGACTGCTTCAATCCGTTTATCAAAGTGAACCGGGCTGGAAGACGTGGCACTGGAAGACCCGTTACAATATAAACACCTATAACATCAATTTCACTGTTGGTCATTTTGACCTTGTAGA
>DCMX01000128.1:4168-4817 GCA_002321855.1 Fidelibacterota bacterium UBA1611
CCTATGGTGCAAATACATTATTAGACCAGGCGGAGAAACATTTGGAATTTTACACCAGAAAATTTGGACAATATCCATGGATAAAGGAAAAGTTCGGTTTGGTACAAACACCCTATTGGGGGATGGAACATCAGACCATAAATGCATATGGGAATAATTATAAGAATACAGACCAAGGTTATGATTTTCTTATGTTTCATGAAATGGGACATGAATGGTGGGGAAACTATTTGAGCGCTTCCGATTGGGCAGATTTTTGGATTCATGAGGGGTTTGTTGTGTATGCTGAGGCGATCTATTTAGAAGAAATGTTTGGAGAAGATGCCTACCACGCATTTTTTGAACACAGAATGAAAAGTAATATTCCTCTGGCTCACCCAATAGTGCCCCATAGAAACGCCACCATGAAAGAGAGCGGGGGCCTTGATTCATATAATAAAGGAGCATATGTGTTACACATGCTTCGCTATCTTATAGGGGCTGAAACATTGTCTCTTATTTTAAGTGAATTTATTTCTGTAAAAAAAAGATTGCCCCATAACCAAGCGACCACTCAAGATTTTATTGATTTAGTACACTCACATACTAATTTAGATCTTAACTGGTTCTTTAATTTATATCTGTATCAGACCAACCTTCCCGTTCTGAA
>DCMX01000105.1:0-9823 GCA_002321855.1 Fidelibacterota bacterium UBA1611
ATAGGTACCCATGGGATTGTCAGGATTGGCAATATAAATGATCTTAGTGTAATCTGTGATCTTTTCGGCCATGGCTTGTAGGTCATAACGGTAATTCTTCATAGGGACCCAATGGACCCGTCGTCCAGATGCATTCGCCAGAACTCGGAATCCAATGAAAGAATTATCTGCGCTGATAAGTTCGTCATCACTTAATAAGAATGTTCTCATAATGGTGGACATTATTCCTTCAGAACCGGCACCTATGATCACATTTTCCTTCTTAACATTGAATCGCTCAGATAATTTTTTTCTCAGCTCGTAGCCGATCGCATCAGGATAGCGATGTAACCGATCAAAGGATTTTTTAATAGCTGCTAATCCTTTTGGAGAAGGCCCAAGTGGATTCTCATTGGATGCCAATTTGATGAAATCAGTTATTCCTAATTCTCTCTTTGCTTCCTTGATAGATTTGCCAGGCTTGTAGTTGTCCAGCTGTTTGATATAGGAAGGGACCAGTGCCATGATTATATCACTAATCGTGTTTCCTGTTTAAAAGTGGATAGAACAACCGAGGTTTTCAAATTTTGTACATTAGGCAAAGCAGATAATTGATGTAATATTAATTCCTCATAGGTAGGAATATCTTTGGTAGCGATCTTTAATAGAAAATCTGCTTCACCTGTGATGTGATGGCATTCCAATATCTCAGTTATATTAGCAACTGCTTTGAAGAAGTCTTCAACAGGGGTTTTTCCATGGCGGGCAAGCTTCACCTCCACATAGGTAAAACATCTATAACCCGCTAATTGAGGATTCAATAAAGTGATATATTTATCAATTATACCTGATGCTTCTAGCTTTTTGACCCTTTCTAAAGTGCTGGATGGTGACAAACCTACATGTTTGGCCAACTCTGCATTCGTGATACGACCATTCTCCTGAAGTTTATTCAGTAATTGTATGTCTTTATTGTCCAAATACATGAAAATATTTTGTATATAATTATTATTAATAAATAATATATGGTATTTATAATATATTACCAAATATAATACTGATAATATATAATTTTTATAAAAACGATAGGAAGAATAAACTTCAATCACATTATATGTACTATCTATTGTGAAGATAAAGGGCCCATTGGTTCACGCAAAATTCATTGAAAGGCCTAACAGGTTTATCACTGTTATTGAAGTTAATGGTGTTCAATACCGAAGTCACTTGGCCGATCCAGGAAGATTAAAAGAATTGTTGACCCCTGGTGCGGATCTCATGGTACGAAAAGCTCCCATTGGTTCAGAGAGGAAAACAAAATATTCTACTGTTATGGTTAAACACAAAGGACAATTGATATCCTTGGTCTCATCTTTGCCCAACCAGTTCGTAAAAGAAATGTTGGAACAAAAAAAACTTCCTATGTTTAATAATTATTCGATGGTTCGTCCTGAAATAAGTGTAGGAGATCACCGTTTTGATTTTCTGCTAAATGATCAACAGGGTAACAAGTTTTATCTGGAAATAAAATCAGTTACCTTTGTTAGTAATGGTGTGGCCCAATTTCCAGATGCTATCACGGTACGCGGAAGGAAACATGCAATTGCATTAAAAAGATTGGTTGAATCAGGGGAAAAAGCAGGAATATTGTTTGTTTGTCAGCGGTCCGATGCAATATCATTCCGTCCAATGTGGGAACGAGATCCAAAACTAGGTCAAGCAGTGCTATCAGCCAGTCAAGCTGGCGTGGAGGTCTGGTGTATCACTCTAAATGTGAGTGAGTCAGCAATCACATTTTGCAAGGAGATCCCTGTAAATTTAGCCCTTCAAGATTCTATTCGATCAAATTGATCTTGACAAAAGAATACACAATAAAACATTTTATCCTTAGCGGGATTCTTTTTATCTATTCGTGTGCTGCGATTCAGGCACCTCCGGGAGGACCAAAAGATATTATCCCACCAGAATTGGTTCACGCTGTTCCCACTAATGGGTCCATATATTTTAAAGGAGGGCGGGTCGAGCTGGTCTTTTCGGAATACCTTCAAGAAAACTCAGTCCATAATGCGATACGAATTCAACCAAGCTTGCCAGAACCACTGGAAATAGAGTATAAAGGTCGAACCTTATGGGTTGATTTTCCAGATAGCTTAGCAGAAAATCAGACCTATATCATATCAATCAACAGAGACCTAAGGGATGAACATGGTGTTCAATTAGGCCAAGGTCTACAAATTGCCTATGCAACCGGTAGTGAAATTGATCGGGGAGAAATAAACGGTAAAGTATACTATGACAAACCTGTAGCACTACATCTTTGGATGGTAAATTCCGAAAGTGACCTGACCCAATTTTATAAGACCTCTCCTGACTATGTAACAGATGCCGATAATGAAGGAAATTATTCGTTTTACCATCTATCATCTGGCTCTTATAGATTGATGGGTGTGGATAGATCATCTGCAGGATTATCACTAGATCCAGAACGCATGATCTATGGATTATCTTGGAAGAATATAGTTCAACTTGATTCGAACCAGGTCAGGGATGGGATCAATATGCGTATCGCAGAAAGACCCCGAATAATTAAGTTAATAAGGGGAGAATGGCTCGACCGGAACTGGGGAAAACTTTTCTTTTCTGATAATATTTCAAAGTATGAGAAATTATTGTCCGTACATGTTATCAAAGATAGTTCGATCTTGATTCCTACAACTTTTCTTGACATGTTGGATAAGGAGGTTCTTCACTTTACTCTACCAGATTCTTTACCAGGTGATTCACGCCTTACTATTACCATACCCGCCATTTCTCAAGGAGAAAGGACCCTTATTGATTCAGGTAGGGTGACAGTGAGAGCGTCATCGGAATCAGATACTTCCTATCTTGATATAATTAATCCAAAAAATGGATTTGAGATAAAACCTGAGGAAGACCGGATCGTACCACTAGATATTTTCTTTTCCCGCATTATGAAAGATTCTATTAACGAAGACGCAATACATTTGTTATCCGATACAATTGCCATTTCATTTTTCCCTCAATGGTTATCACCTCTTCATCTTCAGATAGTGCCAAAGGAGAATTGGATACCACGGTCAAAATTCTCTCTTGTTATAATGCGGGATAGAATTTCCCCTTTCTTTGGAAGAAGTTTACAAGATTCAATAAAAACCATACAGATTTCCACTACAAATTTCATAGGGTTTGGGAATTTAATAGGACGTATAGAAAAGCCTTATCCACAACCTTTAGTAGCTGAGTTGGTGCCTTTTGAAAATGAACAGAGTAAACAATGGACGGTTGTAAATTCCAACTCTGAATTTGAGATTAGCCATGTTTCCGAAGGAAAATACTCATTGTTGATTTTTAATGATTTGGATGGCATCCGGAATTATTCCTACGGCCAGGTTGACCCATTTCGACCTGCAGAATGGTTTCAGTTTCTCCCGGATACAATAACGATTCGTAATAACTGGGATATGGAAATAACAGATATTCGGCTTGAGCAACTACCTTAAATGCATTGTGTGATATTAGCAGGTGGTATTGGTACAAGGTTTTGGCCTTATAGTCGAATTAATAGACCAAAACAACTTTTAAATATAATTGGAGACCAGTCCATGCTCCAAATGACGGTTGATCGCTTGAGAAAATTGAGATCAACAAAGGAAATCTATATTATTACCCGAAAAGAGTTACATGATACTATTGCATCAGAAATAAAAGGAATTGACCCGAAGAATATTGTTGTTGAACCGAGCGGCAAAAATACGGCCCCGGCCATAGGACTTATGGCTTTGAAAATAACCGAATCTGAACCAGAAGCGGTTATGGGTGTATTCCCAGCAGATCATTTGATTGTGGGTCACCGTGATTTTGAGAATACTATAGATCAAGCAGATCTCATGGCTAAGAAAAATTCCGGTTTGATTGCGATTGGAATTAATCCCACCTATGCTTCAACAGAATATGGATATATTCAATATGAGCAAGTAGAAAACAAAAAAGATTTGTTTGGATATAAAGTAAAAACATTTGCGGAAAAGCCTCATGCAAAGTTGGCAAAACGGTTTTTAGCCAGTGGAGACTTTTTATGGAATGCTGGTATTTTTGTTTGGGATACCAATATATTATTATCTTCCATGAAAATGCATATGCCTGAACTCTACGAATTTTTGAGAGAGATCAAAAAATGTATTCAAAAAGATAAACCATTTGACCATGTTTGGAAAAATATCACGCCGGAATCCATTGATTATGGATTGATGGAGAAATCGGATGATATATTTGTGATTCCTGGGAAATTTAAGTGGAGTGATCTAGGGTCCTGGAATGCTTTGTATGATGTGCTAACAAAATCAAAAGGTGAAAATGTGGTCCATGGGGCTGGTATGGTACTAAGCGGTGAAAATAACCTGGTACATTCAAATGGCCGTTTCACTGCTATTGTCGGTGCGGATAATTTGGCTGTTATTAATACAGAAGATGCCACTTTGGTGGTTCCCAAGGAAAAGGTAGACCACATAAAAGATCTGGTATTTTTACTAAAAAAAGAAGGTCATGAGAACTTGCTTTAATGAAATCTGAAGAATTATTAGAAGAATTTGAGCTACTCAGTGATCGAATAGGTGTAAAGATCATCAAAGGAAAAGGTGATTTTACGGGCGGTAATTGTACAATAAATGAAGAAAAGGTCATTGTAATTAATAATAATAAACCTATAGAACAGCGTCTAAATATTCTGGCGAAATCTTTTATAGAATATGATCTTGATAAACTTTACATTGTTCCTGCTCTTCGAGCATACATTGATGATTGCCAGACTTTAGGTCTTTAATTCTCTTGATTTTCAGGGAATTCGAGTTTTACAATCCGACCCTTTCCCTTCTAATTATTGCAACTTTTTAAAGGAATTTACATGAAACAATTCAATGCTGGGGATATAAGGAATTTTACTATTGTAGGTCATGGTGCTACTGGTAAAACATCACTCGTGGAAAGTATGCTAGTGCTTGGGGGTGAAATAAATCGTATGGGGACAATAGAAGCTGGTTCGACCGTGTCTGATTACCATCCTGGAGAAAAAGAGAGACAAATATCTATTCATTCAACTCCCCTTCATATGGAATGGACTGATAAAAAATTTAATATGATAGATGCTCCTGGATACTCTGATTTTATTGGCGAGGCTATTAGCTCACTGGCTGTTGTAGATATGGCGGTGATTTTAATTCACGCGGTTAACGGTATAGAAGTTGGTACTGAGACCATGTGGAACACGGTCACAAAAATTGGTATTCCCAAGACATTGGTAATCAATGGTTTGGATAGGGAGAACACCAAGTTCGATCATATATTAAAACAGACCAGGGAACGATTTGGGAAAAATGTTTTTCCTATGCATTTGCCGGTGAATCCAGGACCGAATTTTAATCAGGTTGTGGACGTATTACGACGGGAATTAATTACTTATGATATTGACGGCAGTGGTAGGTATCAGGAAGAAGATGTTCCTGAAAACCTAGCATCAGAAGTAGATAAGCTCCATGAGGAACTTATCGAATTTGTAGCCGAATCAGATGATTCACTCCTCGAAAAATTCTTTGAACAGGGTGGTCTAACTGAAGAAGAAATGCGTGGTGGTATCCATCGTGCCATCCAAGATCAAACATTTGTACCTCTTTTTTGTACATCTGCTACGATAAATATAGGTGTAGCCAGACTATGCGATTTTATTGCAAAATATGGGGCATCACCAGATGATCGAAAAATAGTAAAAGCACATGATGAAAATGGAAACGATGTGGATATTTCCTTGGATGGGAGTGATACCGTTATTCAAGTATTCAAAACAATGGCGGAATCCCATGTAGGCGAGCTTTCACTATTTCGCGTCTATTCTGGATTAGTTAAAACAGGTACCGACCTATATAACACCAATCGAAAGAATTCTGAGAGGTTGGGGCAACTATTCGTCTTAAATGGAAAAAACCGCACACAAGTAGATCGTTTATCAGCAGGTGATATTGCCTCCGTGGTAAAGCTTAAAGACACTCACACAGGGAACACACTTTGTTCCGGTAAAAAGGTAATGCTCCCAGGATTAGATTTACCCAATCCTAATATTCATTCTGCTATTAGTTCATCGGCAAAAGGTGACGAGGAAAAATTGGCTATTGGGCTTGCCACTCTCCATGAAGAGGACCCTACTTTCGTATATCGTGTGGATAGTGAAGTAAAACAAACCATTATCTCAGGACAAGGAGAATTGCATTTGCAGGTTAGCACAGAGAGGCTTAAACGAAATTTCAATCTTGAGATCGAACTTGCCAAACCGAAAATCCCATTTCGAGAAACAATCAATGGTAAGGGAGAAGCCAAATATCGGCATAAAAAACAATCAGGTGGAGCTGGTCAGTTTGCAGAAGTATGGATGCGCATCGAACCAATAGAACAGGGAAAAGGAGTTGAGTTCACTCACTCCCTTGTGGGTCAGAATGTGGACCGTGTCTTTGTACCCTCTGTTGAAAAAGGGGTTAATGCAATTTGTAGTGAAGGCATTATTGCTGGATGTAAGGTGGTAGATCTCAAGGTAGATTTTTATGATGGTAAGATGCATCCAGTAGATTCTAAGGATGTGGCCTTTCAGATGGCGGGTAAGATGGCCTTTCGTGAATCCTTTTTGGCTGCCCAACCCTGTCTTCTTGAACCGATCATGAATATAGAAGTAAAGGTACCAGAAGACCACATGGGTGATATCATGGGTGATATCTCTGGTAAACGCGGTAAGATACTTGGAGTGGACTCGGATGGTGGTTTTCAGATAATTAAAGCACAAGTACCACAGGCTGAACTATATAATTATGCTACCACGATTCGTTCATTGACCGGTGGTCGTGGATTGCACTCAGAAGAATTCAGCCATTATGAAAAAATGCCTAAGGATTTTGAATCTAAAATTGTTGCAACCAAGACAAAAGAAAACGAAGAGTAAACTACTAAATGGATAGGCTCTGGGCACCTTGGAGAATAGATTATATTAAATCTGAGAAAGAAAAAGGGTGCATTTTTTGTGATAAACCAGCAGAGGGAGATGATCGTAGTATGCTCATTCTTCATCGGGGTGAGAATAGTTTTGTTATCATGAATCTGTATCCATATAATAATGGACACCTGATGATTGCTCCTTATCAGCATACGGATAGTACCCACAAATTAAACTCCAGCTCTAGAAGTGAAATTATGGAATTAGCGGATCAGGCAATGACGATTCAAAAAAATATTATGAATGCTGATGGTTTCAACTATGGTGCTAATATCGGTCATAGCGGAGGCGCGGGGATTGCAGATCATATCCATTTCCATATTGTTCCTCGTTGGACAGGTGATACTAATTTCATGCCCGTATTAGGGCATACCAAGGTTCAGATGCAAGGTTTACAGGAAACATATAATGACCTGAGACCTCATTTTGATAAATTGAAATAAAAAAATAAATGTCATATTTTTCTCATTCCTGGCTACCGTTCATTTATCTGTACGGTCTGGGTGGATTGTTATTTCTTTCTGGAATTATTATTACTCTTAAATCCGGCTCTTTTAATCTAAAAAACCATGTTCATAAACAATGGCTATGGGTACTTGTTTTTGGTTTTATCTGGTATATGATGATGCATGGTGTTCTGACCCTTGTGGCACTTGGATATAATAAATTCGCTGTATTGATAATGTTTCTGGTAATTGGCCTTTCAATTTCAGCTTATTTTCAATTTCGGAGAAAAACACTAAATAATAGATAATGGAAACAGGTACAACCACGTTTCATAGCATTGGGACAACCACTGATTGGTTGGTGATGTTAGTATATTTTATATCAATTATGTTATTTGGAACCTATTTTGCAAGGTATACCAAAACAACATCCGATTTCTTTTTTGGTGGTCGTCGCTTTTCTTGGTGGCTGATTACCATGTCTATTGTGGCCACCGGTGTAGGCAGCCATAGTTTTGTAAAATATTCTGCTAAGGGGTTCCAGCATGGGATCTCATCTTCCATGACATATTTGAATGATTGGTTCTTTGTGCCTTTTTTTATGTTTGGCTGGTTGCCGATCATTGTTTATTCCAAAGTTCGCTCCATTCCGGAGTATTTTGAAAAGAGATTTAGTCCTTCAGCACGATTCTTGGCTACCATCCTTCTTCTGCTTTATATGATCGGATATATTGGTATCGGATTCCTAACACTGGGTAAAGCGGTAATGCCTATGTTGCCTGAGGCATTCACATTTTTGGGTATTACAATACCAGTAACCCTAATGGGGGCCATAGTAGTGATCGCTATTGTTACTGGTGCATATATTACTTTTGGTGGTCAGACAGCTGTGATCTTTACAGATTTATTGCAGGGATTTATACTACTGTTTGCGGGTTTTATGTTGTTCTTTTTAGGGATATCATATCTGGGCGGGTTTGAGATATTTTGGGGGCTGTTGCCTGTGGAATGGAAACTGCCTCTTGCAGATTTTAACCAACCACCTGACTTTAATTTTGTAGGAATTTTCTGGCAGGATGCTATCGCGGGATCCATCGGATTTTTGTTTATGAACCAAGGATTGATCATGAGGTTCATGGCGTGTAAGAATGTGAATGAAGGCAGGAAGGCTGCAGCAGTGAATATTCTTTTTGTGTTACCTCTTTCTGCTATCGTGGTGGGGAACGCTGGTTGGATCGGAAAAGCTATTTCCGTCACTGCTCCTTCTGTTGTTGCACCCAATACATCGCCAGACCAGATCTTTGTAGTTGTTGCGAATATTGTAGCAAGTCCCGGAGTGTTTGGTTTTATCATGGCAGCACTTACGGCTGCCCTCATGAGTACAGTTGACACACTTATCAATGCAACCGCTGCGATTCTCATCAACGATGTATATCGTCCAATAAAACGGTTTATGTCTACGGATACCAAGACCAGTGGATCAGACGATAAAAAAGAGTTGTTTGCTGCCAGGCTGTCGTCCATTGGTATCACCATTCTTGGTGTGGTCTCTGTGCTGGCATTTAAAAATTTTCCGACGGTCTATGAGGCTCATGGTTATTTTCATTCAACACTGACACCGCCCTTGGTTGTGGCCATATTCATGGGGGTTTTTTGGAAACGATTCTCCCCAGCAGGCGTGATCACAACATTTGTAGGAGGTGTTGGACTAATGATCCTTGGTGCTCGTTATCCCGGTGTGTTTATTGCACCATTTGATCATGGTATCACAATGAATCCAGATAGACCTTATTCTTATATACGAGCATTATTCAACACTTTGGCTTGCATAAGCGTGGGTGTTTTAGTTACCTGGAGCACGTCTATTCAGGTACGGGTCGTAGCATGGTTTAGATCGAGACCATCGGGACGAAAAGAAATGATAGGTCTATCGGGTTTTACGACCTTTGCTTTTTTATTGATTCTCTTTAATGGTGCCGACCTTTTTCTCCAGGTTGTTTCTATAACGATAGTAATAGTCCTTGTTCCTGCAATTGTTGGATATTTTGTCTCCTATAATGAAAAAACCGCGATAGAGGGTCTCACGTCCTGGTCCATAGATAAAGCGAGAGCTATGTTCAAGGGTTCAGCTCCTAATGATGAGATCGGAGCAATAATACAAGTAAGGTTGAAACAGGTCAAAGGCGATGGAACAAGCATCATGTTTTCGAAAAACGATATGGCCCGTATGGCCGCAAAACAGGGTGATCTTGTTTATCTTTCTGATAAACGGAAATGGTTAGGTGGATTGAAATCAATTCATTCTGTGTATGGTAGACCACATCAGGATGATGGGATTGTCTATCTGGAT
>DCMX01000105.1:10236-14309 GCA_002321855.1 Fidelibacterota bacterium UBA1611
TTTCAAATCAATGATCAGAGAGATTGTTATATCTTACAATATTATTTTATCACTTTTGATCAGCCTCATATTAAATAGATCACATTTAGAAAAGTTTATCAGTTCCTTATTTGAAAGAGTAAAAGTGATCTTACATCCTTTGTATAAGTAAATTCTGAGATGACCTTGTGATTGGAATTTTATAATAAATTGTGCACAGAATTCCCCAAAAATGAAAAAGCAGATTCCACCCCAGTATTACCATGATTACTTAAACTTAGAAGATCTTCTAACCAGTCAAGAGCTATTAAGCGAGAAAGCCGGGGAAAGAGCTCACGATGAAATGCTCTTTGTTATTGTTCACCAGATATATGAGCTTTGGTTTAAACAGATACTCTTTGAGTTAGATTCAATTATTAATGCATTTGACCGTGATGTCATCCGAGAGTCACATATCGGTATTGCAGTTAGTCGGTTAAGTCGTATTATTGAAATTCAGCGTATTCTCATCGATCAGATACAGGTTCTGGAAACGATGACGCCTATGGACTTTCTTGATTTTCGTGATCTGCTTACACCAGCATCAGGTTTCCAGAGCATTCAATTCCGTCTCATCGAAAATAAGTTGGGACTGACAGCTGAAAATAGATATGAATACGGACACCGAGATTATAAATCACAGATGCATGATGAGCATCAAATGATTCTTGAAAGGTCAGAGGCTTCCCCGTCACTCTTTGAACTGGTCGAACATTGGCTTGAACGTACGCCCTTCCTGGTTTTTGAAGATTTCAATTTTTGGGAACAGTATCGTTCAGCTGTAGATGAGATGTTAGCCAGTGACCGCAAGATCATCTTAAAGAATGATAAGCTTTCGAGTAAACAGAAAAAGACCCACTTGCAAGAATATGAGAATACAGAGATCATGTTTGATTCCCTATTCGATAAGAAAAAACATAATGATTTGATCAATAAGAATGAAAAACGCCTTTCTCACAAGGCGACCAAGGCTGCATTGCTTATCCTTCTCTATCGTGATCGCCCCATTCTGCATAACCCATATAAGTTATTGAGCAAACTGCTGGATGTGGACGAATTGTTGACCACTTGGCGCTACAGGCACACGCTGATGGTGGCCAGAATGATCGGTCGTAAAATTGGTACGGGTGGGTCAACTGGTTCTTCATACCTGAAAGAAAGCACAGAGAAACATAGAATTTTCTCTGATTATGGAAACTTGACCACGTTCCTGATCCCTAGATCCTTGCTACCTCGTTTACCTGACGAGATCTTGAGAAACTTGGGCTTTTATTATAATTCAAGCACACATAAATAGATGACAGATTCTATAAGATCAAATAAAGCTCCTGAACCAGTGGGCCCATACCCTCATGCAAAAAAAGTAGGGAACCTACTTTTTTTGTCTGGGATTGGTCCTCGCAAACCGGGTATGAAAACAATACCTGGTGTTGAATTGGATGAAACTGGCAATATTATTTCCTATGACATAGTTGATCAGTGCCGGTCAGTGTTCGAAAATATACGTAACATTCTTGAAGATTCGGGGAGCCATTGGGATAATCTTGTAGACATAACCGTTTTTTTAACGAATATGGAGAATGATTTCCCACTTTATAATCAAGTATATGCAGAATATTTTGATAATAATCAGCCCTGCCGTACCACAGTGGAAGTAACAGCTCTACCAACCCCGATAGCTATCGAGCTCAAATGTATTGCAACCATTAGAAAGTAAACATGAGCTTAAATCCTCCTATTAATTTCAGAGATTGGATCAAGGATAATCGTCATCTCTTAAAACCACCTGTGGGTAATCAGGTTGTGTATGATGGGACTGACTTTATGATCATGGTCGTGGGGGGGCCAAATTCCCGGAAGGATTATCATGTGGATCCGGTAGAAGAGTTTTTTTATCAGTTGGAAGGGGATATGGTATTAAAAGTCATCGATGGTAAATCCCGTATAGATATCCCTATTAAAGAAGATGAAATTTTTTTATTGCCTCCGAATATTCCTCATTCACCTCAGCGTTTTGAAGGGACGGTTGGACTTGTTATAGAATACAAAAGGGATGAGGGTGCGTTGGATGGATTTCAATGGTATTGCGATACATGTGATAGATTGCTTTATCAGGAATTTATTGTTTTGACCGATATTGTTGCCCAGTTACCACCATTATTCGAAAAATACTGGGATACCTTAGAGTATAGAACTTGTGATCATTGTGGCTCTGTTCAAGACCCACCCAGCTGATTTCAATATTTGAGAATCGATATCCACACTCATATTTTGCCGAAAGAATGGCCTGACCTAAAAAAGAAATATGGTTATGGTGGCTGGATCCATTTGGACCATCATAAAACAGGTTGTGCACGAATGATGAGAGACGGCCAGTTCTTTCGTGAAGTAGGATCCAATCTTTGGGATCCAGAGATCCGTTGCAAAGAATATGATGCATTCGGCATAGATGTTCAGGTTCTTTCCACTGTACCTGTGATGTTCAGTTATTGGGCAAAACCAGAGCATGCTCTTGATCTTTCCAAGCTGTTGAATGACCATATTGCATCAATAATTGACGATCAGCCAGGACGGTTTATCGGTTTGGGTACATTACCAATGCAGGACCCATCTTTGGCCGTTTCTGAATTGGAACGCTGTGTAAAAGAACTTGGTCTATCAGGAGTTCAGATCGGGACCAATATAAATGGTTTGAACCTTAACGATGATTCCTTGTTTGAGGTCTTCGAATCCGCTGAATCTCTAAATACGGCTATTTTCATTCATCCATGGGATATGATGGGTGAAAAGGAAATGACCCAATATTGGTTGCCATGGCTGGTGGGTATGCCCGCAGAAACATCAAGGGCTATCTGTTCCATGATCTTTGGTGGAGTATTTGAAAGATTACCCAATTTGAGAGTTGCTTTTGCTCATGGTGGTGGAGCCTTTCCAGCAACTATCGGACGTATCGATCATGGCTTTAATGTCAGGCCAGATCTTTGTGCTATTGATAATGATAAGCTCCCGTCCACCTATCTGGGAAAATTCTGGGTGGACTCCCTTTTACATGATAGAACTGCACTTTCATACCTTATCAGTAAGATAGGTATGGAGAAAATTGCTTTGGGGACTGATTATCCATTCCCTCTTGGAGAGCTTGAACCAGGATCATTAATTAATGAAATGAACGATCTTTCAGTGGATAACAGGGATATGCTATTTAGCAGAAATGCTCTAAGCTGGCTAAATATTGACAAAAACTCGTTATTGAGATGAAGTGTAACACAAGAGTGGGTGGTCGCTGGTTCGAATATGAATCCACAAGATTTCAAGATGTATCCATTCCCCTTGATTTTAAAGGACCCCAGGTAAATTTCTTTAATGTTGATCATGCATCGGCATCACCCTACAAAAGTGGAGAAGTAATCGGTAATACCGCTGAAGGAGGCAGTTGCAATTTTGATACAATTACTTTTATACCACATTGTTGTGGAACCCACACGGAGTGCGTTGGTCATATTGTGAATGATGATGTTTACATCAACAGTATTCTACCAGACACACTGGTTCCAGCATCCCTTGTATCTATTGAAACAATAAAAAAAAATAGAGGTAGTGATAAGATCATTCCAAAAGATGAGCTGGAGTCAAAACTATTATCTCTAGATAATGATTTTAAATCTGCCCTGGTAATACGAACCCTGCCCAACTCGGAAAAAAAATTATCAGCAAAATACGATGTTGATAACTTACCTGCATATTTAGAGAAAGATGCTATGGCATTGATCATTGAGCATGGTTTTGACCATCTGTTGGTTGATCTGCCTTCTATCGATAGGGCTTATGATGAAGGAAGATTAGAATGCCATCGTCTTTTCTGGGGATTACCTCAAGGGTCCCATGATCTGGATGGTATTGAACCTTCCCACAGAACAATTACCGAGCTAAGCTTTGTGCCAAATGATATAAAAGATGGCAATTATCTTTTGCAATTGCAGATCACTAATTTTATACGTGATGCTGCTCCCAGCAGACCACTGTTATTTTCTATTGTAGAAAAATGATTTTTCAAA
>DCMX01000105.1:14688-15369 GCA_002321855.1 Fidelibacterota bacterium UBA1611
CCGTACCAGGTTTCATATACCACATCGGGATGAAAAGGTTGTCATTTATTTTTGCGGGAATTCATTAGGCTTGATGCCTAAGACCACCAAAGAATATTTGAACAAAGAACTTGATATCTGGAAGCGAGATGGTGTACTAGGCAATCACTCCCGCTGGGAACCATACCATGAACATGTTACTGAGGCCACAGCAAGATTAGTAGGAGCAGATCCTACGGAAGTTGCTGTTATGAATGCCCTGACAGTGAACATTCATTTACTGCTCGTTTCATTTTATCAGCCAACTGAAGAAAAATACAAGATCATCATCGAAAAAGGAGCTTTTCCGTCTGACCAATATGCCGTGGAATCACAAATAAAATTTCATGGCTTGGACCCGGATAGTGCATTAGTGATATTAGAACCGCGTACTGGGGAGCGGTGTCTACGTACTGAAGATATTGTTAACAAACTCACGGAACATGGAGACACTGTTTCGACCATTCTGATAGGTGGTGTCAACTACAACACTGGTCAGGCTTTTGATATGGCCAAGATCACGGAGACAGGACAAGAACATGGTGCGAAGGTTGGCTTTGATCTAGCCCATGCAGTAGGAAACTTGCCATTGAGTTTACATGAATGGGGTGTGGACTTTGCAGCTTGGTGTAGTTATAAATATCTATGTGCTGGGCCTGGAAG
>DCMX01000217.1 GCA_002321855.1 Fidelibacterota bacterium UBA1611
TTTGGAATGACCTGAATATTGATGTGGATAACGCAATCCGATTAAAAAGGAATCCTGCAGAGCTTGATTAAATGGCTGCAATTGATAGACTGGAGAGAGATGATAGCCAATTTCAATTGGAGCATATTCATTTACCTTATCGATCCAGACAGCAGTTGCAGTGTAAACAGTACTGGAAGAAGTTTGGATGGAACAGTTTCTATCTTTGGACAAGATCACGGCCTTTATACCAGGCTCAGCTATGCCAGGCTGGAAATTGAACCGTGTTTCCCGGGAGTAGCCTTCGTGTGATAGAGACGCATCTACGAATTTGATATTCCGTAGATATTGAACTGGCAGCATCTCAGATAGAAAGACCGTTGGTTGTATCTGAGTTAGTTCATAGGCTTGAAAAGTATTATCATTAGATAGCTTAAGTGTAGCGTTTGCTGAAGAATATCGATCCATTTTTATTTGAAAGAAAACACCCCGCTCCGAATGTGATATTTCCAGGTTAAGATGAAGATCGATCACACTGTCATGTGTTTTATTATTTTCCCAGTGAACCGGTAATGCCATAGCTCCAATTTGATTGATACCTAAGATCTGCATTATTCGGTTTTCCGTATCTTTGACAGGAAGAGACACATGGAGGCTATTACCTACTCGTTGAGTATGTAAGTTCTTCAGTTTCATATCTGGATAACCAAAAGGTGTAAAACTATAGATCGTAGCATCCCGAATCGGCAATCCTCCTCGTTTGGGGCTTATTGCCAGAGTTACCACTTTCTCGTCTCGTTGTAGTTCTTCTACGAAAAGAGATATAGGGAATGCACCTACAAGAACACCTTTAGCAACAGCTTCGTTCCCTGCCGCATCCTGAACCTTTATTTCGACTCGATGGTAACCTGGATCAAGCCGCAGTATACCGCTATCATCAGTACCATGTATGGCCACGCGAGAATGTTCTGGGAGCCGGTAGAGTTTCTGGAATTCACCCAGGTTATCCCGCTTGATCCCGAATTGTATCAGTGTCTTAGCACTATTGGATTGTGAATAAGGGATATTGTCATAAACAAGCTTAAAAACCGGTTTTCCATCTACGAAAAGCTCTGCACGATGGAACTGATAAACATTTTTTGATCCTTCTCGCTTATCTATTGCCTGAATCGCCAGCCCAAAATCTCCAATGGTGCTCAATGTGTCCGCAAAAAGATATACACCGCTTTTATCCCGAAAGAGGGGGATGATCTGGGTCAGCGAGCTGGAGTTCACCATTGCTTCCGGGGACAAAGGAATAAAAGCGAGTTTACTAAGGACTGGTGTTACACCATCTGTTCGTAATAAACCGTTGCTTAAAGGATCTAATGGTTCATTTTTACTATTGCGAAGTTCAAAATGTAAATGGGGGGCAAATGAAGAGCCAGTATTTCCCGTATAGCCTATAATATCACCTTTCTTGACTTGGAATTCGCGAGATGAAAAATTAGTATTTACTATATAACTTTTTCCGCGAGATTGCTGGAGTCTCCAGACCTTTTCAAGAATCGGGGTGAATTTATCCAAATGTGCGTAGACAGCGATGTGTCCACTAACAGTTTTTAGATATAACGCTTTGCCATAGCCATTATAGTTGGATACAATGCGGGATATAAAACCATTCTCTATAGCATAGACCTCGTATCCAGTTCTGCCATTGGTCTTGATATCAAGACCCATATGAAAGTGATCATCTCGGTACTCACCAAAGTTTGATGAATACGCATTCCCAGCGTTGGTTGGCCATTTTAGCTCCTGAGGATACAAAATAGATCCAACAAAAATGTAAGATAGAAAAATGCTACGGTTCATGGAAAAAAGTAAGGTTCAATTTATTCAGGACAAAACCGGGATTTCAATGACAAATAGAGAGATGTTCCTTTATTAGTTCAAGCTGTGTAAAATCCTTCAGGAATTTGCTACAACATTCAGGAGAATATGAACATGAAGAAATTAATTGTCTCTGCTTTTATTTGTTTGTTCCCAGTATCGGTCTTTGCCATAGCGGGATTTGGTTTAAATGTAGCCTATGATCAGGTTATAGTAAATGCAGGTAGTGATTCTAAAGTGTCAAGCATAACAGAGGTCAGGATTTTGCGTAATGGTTTCGAGAATGGTGCAGGTGTTGGCGGGTTCTTGTATCTGGATGTGATTCCATATATAGATCTGGAGGTTGATTTTCAATTTGTTGGCAATACATACCAGTTTGATTTTCAGAATTATCTTGATAGTAATGTAGATGGTGCGTTTGATGATAATGAAATGGTTGTAAACACCGGTTTAACGGATTTTGCATGGGCAAGGGGTTCAGTTTATTATACCGTTCGGACAAATTTATTGGATCTAAGTGTTCCTGTTTTGGGGGGAGTAGACCTTCAAGCCGGTGCAGGAATGAACCAGCATATAGGTGCTCCATTCATGTCTCTAAGTTTGATGGAAAGTCTACTTGGCGAAGATCTTTTTGAAGAGTTTGATGAAGAAGAAATGGCGAACAAGATCTTAGACTATATGCAAGAGAATTCTGAAACAGTGCAAGGCTTTCATGTACAGGCAGGGTTACAGTTCAAAATACTTGTTCTAACTGCGCTCCTGAACGTTCGCTATACAATAGTTGAAGACCTTTATCCTGATATCAGCGCATTCCCCAGTATAAACCTAAATATTGGATTAGGGATATAGGGATAAAAAGGATTCCCCTATTTCCCGAATATAGTAAAAGATAAGAAAAAATTAATTGGTTGGGAGGTTCTCATCCAAGAATAGTGATCTGTTCATAGAAGCGAAGAACCTCTTAAAGAATTCTGGTTCGTGTATCCCTCCTGATTCAAGTATCTTTCCATCCTGCTCTAATTCTCCGCTTGCACTGACCCTGATTTCTGTAGTCCCCTTGCTAATTTCTTCCAGGTTTACTGTAACCTTATAGCGGTAAATGCGTGGACCTTGTGGTCCGCTATCTTTGGTGTAGTAT
>DCMX01000173.1:0-372 GCA_002321855.1 Fidelibacterota bacterium UBA1611
GTTGAAGGGTATTATAAAGATTTAGAAAACCTTCTTACATATGAAGAGAAAAGATCCGCAACAGATGGGCCAGTATCTGATGAAAATTTGGCGGATATTGTCACACCCGCAGATGGGTATGCCTATGGGCTTGAACTTTTTGGACAAAAAATGTCAGGTAAGTTAAGCGGCTGGGTGGCTTACACGTTCTCGGTCTCCCGAAAAATAATGAACAGTTTTTACGCTGAAAATGAGCAGGAATACTATACAAATTGGGATAGGACACACGCATTCAGTGCATTAGGTAATTACCAGTTTAATAAGAAATGGGAAATGAACTGGCGGTTCGCATTACAATCGGGTCAGGCCTTTACCCCGATCCTTGGTTATTAT
>DCMX01000173.1:737-1719 GCA_002321855.1 Fidelibacterota bacterium UBA1611
TATTCAGAACAATTCCCGGGACCCGTAATTCATCTCGATACGAGCCCTATAGCAGGTTAGATGTTGGTGCGGTTTATCACGCAAAAGTTGGTAAAACAAATGTGGACTTTTTTTTCCAGATCATTAATACCTTAAACCGCAGCAACACGTTTAGAAAAATTTATTCACTGGGTAGTCCTTTCAATGGTTTAGATGATGATGGCGATTGGGTTGAAGAAGACCATGATGATAATGGAAACGGAAGACCTGATCCTGGCGAGACAAATGTAGATGAGTCTGATGAAGGGCGGATCAATGAAAAAAGCATTGGGCTCTTCCCAATTATTCCGACATTTGGTTTCACCTGGGATTTCTAATGATGAAACATTATTTATTAAACCTGATGATCTTTTCTTCAGTCCTTTTTCACAGTTGTGATTTTAATGATCACATTATTGAATATGAACAAAACCTGGTGGTATTTGCTTCTATTGAAGCCAACCTTCCCGTGAAGGATACTGTACTGGTTTCCAGGAGCGCAGGTATCAATGAAAATGTACTCGCAAATGATCTCTGGGTTAACGATGCCACAGTAGTCTTGATTGACGATTCAACAGGGATTACACTACCCTTTATAAACGTGGGCCCGGGGAGATATTTTCCGGTCACAGACACGTCGAGTATTCAAGACTTAAATGCGTATATAGACTATATCATCAGACCAGGGGCAACCTATAGCCTTGTCGTTAAAAATGATATTGATTCTGTTATTGCTACGACTACGGTTCCTGCGGCTATGAATATACGGCCCATTGATCTAGGGGATTATGAGTGCCCGGATGGAGAAGTATTACCCGCAGGTGTGATTGATGTTAATAATTTAGACAGTCTATCGTTTGAACAGCTATTAACTTTTGCCAGTGACCCGGTAACTTATATTGTTTCTAATAATATCAATGTAGATACGGTGACCTACCGTTTCGGGGATTGTTTTACAAAAAGT
>DCMX01000173.1:2106-3064 GCA_002321855.1 Fidelibacterota bacterium UBA1611
AACAGTTAAAATCCTATCTTACGCCCTGGATGCAAATAAAAGAGGATTAGAACCACTGGATTCATTGAGTAATACACTAGATCCGGACAGCGGAGGATTTATCGATTATAATTATAACAGAATCAGGGACAGTGTTTTTGTCAACTTAATCTATGATACCACGGTTGGATTCAGAATTTGGAAAGGATCATACCTACGGGATGAAAACTCCGTACCCTACAGAATTAATCCTTGGCAATGGAATATTGAGACAGCTCCAACGCCGGTCATGTGGTTGTATTTTGATTATTATGGACTGCAGCTAATGACGTTTCAGGCTACAAGCGCATCGTATTTTAATTATTTCAGCGGTGATCCGGTGGGACAGAATATCTGGTTATTGCCTGACTCTAATTTTGAAGGGGGGCTTGGTGTATTTTACAGTTCTTTCGCATCGCGGTTTTTAGTATATGTGAAACGGGATGAATGAAATAATAACAAGATTTATATAAATAGAAAAAACCCCGCTGATGCGGGGTTTTTCATTGTAGCCCGTAGGAGAATCGAACTCCTGTTGCCAGGATGAAAACCTGGAGTCCTAACCACTAGACGAACGGGCCAAATTATTGATATGGTATAATTGGAGGGCGGGAAATTTATTGTTATAAAAAAGGCTCCACCAACCGATTTTTTGTAGAGACTAGTCGTCTGAATTGGATGTGTCTAAGATATCAAGCAACTGGCCATTCTGGTGCAGTTCCATTGTAATATCGGCACCGCCAATCAATTCTCCGTTTACAAACAACTGGGGAATAATGGTTGGCCAGTTTGAATGTTCACTGAGTTTAACGCGGATCATAGGATCTTCCAGGACGTTCACGTCCTTAAAGATCACGCCGTAATGGTTCAGAACCTGGGCCACAGTGTTTGAAAACCCGCACATGGGCATCTCTTTCGTGCCTTTCATGTACAGGACGAT
>DCMX01000054.1:0-1175 GCA_002321855.1 Fidelibacterota bacterium UBA1611
AGGAGATCGCAAACGGTAAACTGAGCTCTGATATGGTGGATTCTTATCCTTCAAAGATCATCCAGCCCAATATAAAGTTACGCAAGAAGGAGCTGGAACTGGTAATGGGTGTTTCTGTTGATAAAGGTCAGGTGGTGTCGATCCTTGATGGGTTAGGATTTCATCAAAAGGTCACTGATAATGGATGGATGTGTACACCTCCCAGTTTCCGTCCCGATCTGGAGCGTGAGATCGATATCATTGAAGAAATATCCCGTATGTATGGATTTGATATGATTCCTACTGACCCAACAATTTATGGTGCATTCAGGCACAATGTTCCTGATCCGGAATTTTGGTTGCAACCTATAAGAGATACCTTGTGCGGTTTTGGCTTTCATCAGGTTTATTCGAACTCTCTGCAAAACGATCTCGAATCTAAATTGATTGGGTCGGTTCCAATATCTATAATGAATCCGTTGAGTCGTGAAATGGCTTTCCTTAGAACATCACTCCTGCCTGGACTGTTAAAAGCATTGGACCATAATATAAAGAATGGTACTAATGACCTTCGATTGTTCGAACTTGGTAATATTCACGAACAAAAGAGGGAAAATAGTGCCAGTATAATTGAAACGTTATTTTTAACAGGTGTCGTATGCGGCCAGGAACAATCTCAATCTGTTCATCATGAAGGGTCTCCCCAAGATATATTCTCTTTAAAGGGATATATCACAGGATTATTGAACAAGAAGTTGAAATTAAATGCTATTTTGCAGGAAAATGACCATCCTGGGTTTGAATTATCCCAGAATATTATCGTAAAAGGTGAAACAATTGGTTCGATCGGACGCATATCAACTGATCTGATAGAAAAAATGGGATTGGACATGGACCTTATCTTTGGATTCGAATTGAATATGGATACAATGAAGAATAATTTTCAAAATTTTCATGAATATAAAAAGGTAAATTTATTTCCAAAGATTCCAAGGCGTATCAATTTTGTGATGCCTGAATCTCAGAATGTTGGGCCTCTATCTGAAATGATGATCGAGAAAGGTAGTGGTCTATTAAACTATGCTACACCGATTAACATATTTTTTGATGATGGTCAGGTAGGTAAAAACAATAAAAGTATTACTTTTGATCTTGAATTCCAGAGCATGAAAAAAACACTTGAAGATAAGGATGTA
>DCMX01000054.1:1336-1774 GCA_002321855.1 Fidelibacterota bacterium UBA1611
GCCTCTATCTGAAATGATGATCGAGAAAGGTAGTGGTCTATTAAACTATGCTACACCGATTAACATATTTTTTGATGATGATCAGGTAGGTAAAAACAATAAAAGTATTACTTTTGATCTTGAATTCCAGAGCATGAAAAAAACACTTGAAGATAAGGATGTAACTCCTATTATTGATGAAATTATACGTATTGCAGATAAGGATTTTAATGCTAAATTACGTGTATGAATGAAATATCTTTACTTAATAAACTAGAGCAAAAGGTGCGTGAACTTGTATCCGCCCTTGAGAATGAACGTGAAAAGAATAGTGAGACTGAAAGAACAGTTATCGAATCACAAAAACTATCACGGATCGAAGAGAATGTTCAAAATCTTACTAACCTGCTCGAGCAATTAGAAGAAGTTTAAAATGAGTGAGAAAGACAGTAATAGAAT
>DCMX01000054.1:2160-3434 GCA_002321855.1 Fidelibacterota bacterium UBA1611
GAGTATATAAAAAAGATAGCAAAATATGTTGATGAAAAGATGCGGGAAGTTCAGTCTGGATTCTCTACAACACAGTCATCCACTAGGATCGCAATTTTATCTGCAATGAATATTACAGATGAATTATTCACTGCCCGTCAAAAGGGCGATGTTAATGAGTCTGGTATTGAAGAAAAGATCACATCATTGATCGATCTTATCGACGAATCTCTGTAGAACTGACCAATTTCTTATGCCTGATACCCTGATACTTTCCGGCAAGGTTGCCGCAGAAACAGTTTATACAGACTTATCTATCAGGGTCGGATCTATTATCAAAAAGGGTGTAAAACCCGGGTTAGCAGCAATATTGGTGGGTGATGATCCGGCTTCCAATGTCTACGTTCGTTCAAAGACAAAACGATTCAGGTCAATGGGACTCCATTCTGACACGATCACATTTCATGAAGATGTGTCTGAGGATGAGCTTCTCCTAACTATTGACTCTCTCAATCATGATAAGAGTTTCCATGGTATACTTGTCCAGTTCCCCTTACCTGAACAAATAAATTCGCAAAATATTATTAGATCAATATTACCGGAAAAGGATGTGGATGGTTTTCATCCTGAAAATGTTGGTCTTCTCACCATGGGAAGTCCCCGGTTCATTCCATGTACGCCAAAAGGTATAATACGATTACTCTCACAATATGAGATCGAACTCTCCGGAAAGCACGTGGTTGTTATTGGACGCAGTAACATTGTTGGTAGACCTATTTCTATCCTGACCAGTTTAAAGTCTGCTGGCGCGAATGCTACTTCTACGATATGTCATTCTGGGACGATAAATATTGATGATCACACACGATGTGCTGATGTTGTCATCACTGCTATGGGCTCTCCAAACTATTTGAAAGGGGATATGTTAAAAAATGGGGCTGTGGTCATTGATGTTGGTATCAATCGGGTCGAGACCGGAAATGATAAAGGATATAAGTTGATCGGTGATGTTCAATGGGATTCGATCCAGGATATAGCGAGTGCCGCAACACCGGTTCCTGGTGGTGTAGGTCCTATGACCATTGCGATGCTGGTGGAGAATACAGTGGAAGCTGCGGAATCAACAGTCTGATGTATTAACTCTCGTCAAATAGCGGGATCTATTATATTTTTGTCACATAAGCTTTTCCAGCTATACAAGAGTTTTAATCTATTTTTATGGCAAAATTAATGCTACTATATTTGAGTGTGTTCTCCTCGAGAGAGATATTAATTGCGCCCGTAGCTCAGCTGGA
>DCMX01000030.1:0-11987 GCA_002321855.1 Fidelibacterota bacterium UBA1611
CTTCAATGTTCCATAATATTGCCCATGAACATCTTCCCATTCCGCAAATGCATCATCAGAAATATAATTCATGAATTGATCTCGCGAATTAAAATAATAATCAATACCATTAATTTCATTTGGTCTTGGTGCCCTTGTTGTACAAGAAACAGACCAGCTTATATCGGAACGTGCGTCTTGCAGCATTTTACATAAAGTAGTTTTACCAGATCCAGATGGGGCAGAAATCGTAATGAGATTTTTTATCATAATATATTCTGTATTTGTTCTCTTATCTTTTCTAATTCATCTTTAATCTCTATAACACAATTAGTTACTTCTGTCATAGGACTCTTTGAACCAATAGTATTGATTTCACGCCCAATTTCCTGAATTAAGAAATTTAGTCGTCTTCCAACTGGTTCATCTAAATCCAAATAGAATCTAAATTGATTAAAATGACTCCGTATCCTAACAATCTCCTCTGTTATATCAGCACGCTCTATAAAATAAGCGACCTCCTGTATCAGACGATTCTGATCTAATGTTTTGTCACCAAGCAATGTACTGATTTTCTCCTGCAATAATTCATGCTTAGCTGAAGAATATTGCTTACTTATATCATCGATTTTCTCTAATAAACTAGTTAAATTATTTAATCGTTCAAGTGTATCAACCTGTATTTGCTCTCCTTCACTTATTCGCATCTCGTTTACTTGTTTAAGTGAAACTTCAATAGCTTTCATTAAATTCTTTGTATTATTTATCTCTACCTCATTCGATGCCAATAAATCATTTGTAGAAATAATATCACTAAGATTCAACCGTTGACCATATTCAATATGAATATCTCTCAAAATATTCTGGATTTTTTCGAATCGATCTTTATTGAAAATCATGGATTGACCATTTTGTGAATTACCATATTCAATCAACAAATGGACATTGCCCCTTTCTAAAGATGACCCTATATATTCCTTAACCGTTCTTTCTATTGTCGGTTCTAAGATAATTCCTCGGACCTTAAATTCAAAAAAACGGGAGTTCACTGTCCGAATTTCGACATTTATTTTATTTTTTGAACGACCGGCTGAGCCGCGTCCAAATCCTGTCATGCTTTTGATCATAATATTTCAATTAAAAAAATGCCGGGAAAGGTACTTAAATCATAAAATAACAATCAATAAAGATGATTAATATAAATTATTGGTTCTGGAATAGTTAAGTCAAATTATCATCGACTCATTTTTTCTACCAACCAGTCTGCCGAAAAACCAAGCGTGATTAAATGATGATTACCCAGACCTGAATTTGAATCTTCGGACAAGAAGCCATAATCCATAGAAATCCTTTCCCAAGATATTCCAACACCACCTACCATTGTGCCAAATGGATTACGCCCTATCCTGACTGCTAAATTATTATCGTATTTACATTCCATCCCAATAACAGTATCTATTGACATAGTTCCAAACCCAATATCCGAATCAAGGGATCTATCTGACGGATTTACACGGATGGATAAAATAGGGTTGAACTCAAGACCAAAATTTATCATGTTAATCGGAACATTGAATCCCAGGTCAATATTGGGTAGGGTACCCTCTATGGTGCCATTTTCCCATAGAATGCCCGATGAAGGTATATTGCGCAATACAAATCCAAAGTTAAAACCATTGAAGTGCCGGAAAAATCCCAGGTCTAAGCCTATTCCTATTGCATGATGATCATCAATAAAATGCAAGAGTAGCTTGGTGCCGATTCCCACTTGCCACTGGTGCCAGGTTTTGTTAAAGGCACCATGTAAACCAAATATGTGTTGGCTAAAATATTTTATACTATCCACGTTTAAACGCTCACCTTCATCTATAATTCCATTACCTTCACCTGAATCCTGAGTCCCAAATACACCATCTGCACCCCAGTCCAAAAGCATAGACCTAGTATCTGGTATTTTACCAATACCCTCATACAAGATTGAAAAATGAACCGGAACATTTTTTCTAATTTCTTTTCTAAAACCAACATAATCACTGTTCACCATACCTGCAAAGCGTGACTGATGCGTTAATCCAACAATGGAATGGTTATCGAATTGGAAGGCTGGATTTGCAATAAAGCCACCCATGGATGAGATAGGATATGCTATAATGGTATTCCCTAAGGAAGCAGTTCGTGCATCGGTAACATGGTCAAATATTTCCCAACCATATTTTACCCAGTATCCAGTTGCGTTTAACGAACTTATGATTGAGAGAAATAATAATTTATAAATCGTATTCTTTTTTAATCTCATTAAGTTTCATTAAGGCTTCTAAGGGTGTAATTGAATCTAAATTCATTTCACTTAGAGCCTTTTTAATCCCATATTCTTGCTCCTGAATCAAAGATTTCTTATTGGATGATCCAAATGGTAATGAATCTCCTTCCCTGTTATTAGTTTTTTTGACATGATGGAATAAAATTTCGCTAGCGCGGGAAATAATTGAGCCTGGCAATCCTGCCATTTTAGCCACATGGATACCATAACTTTTGTCTCCCGGACCAGCAGAAATGGTACGAAGAAAAATAATCCTATCATCATGTTCTTTCACTTCAACATGATAGTTTTTTAAACGTTCTAAATTCTTCTCTAGGTCTGTCAATTCATGATAGTGTGTCGCAAAAATAGTGCGCGCTGCTACATCCTCTTTTTGATGTAAATACTCCGTGATAGCCCATGCGATGGACAATCCGTCAAACGTTGCCGTCCCCCTCCCTATTTCGTCCAGCAAGATCAGACTTCGGTATGACGCATTATTTAAAATATTGGCCGCTTCATTCATCTCTACTAAAAAAGTACTTTCTCCTCCAGCAAGATTATCACTGGCACCAACACGGGTAAAAAGTCGGTCTACAATACCGATTGTACCAGATTTTGCAGGAATAAAACACCCGATCTGTGCCATAAGGACAATAAGACCATTCTGCCTTAGATAGGTTGATTTTCCAGCCATATTGGGTCCAGTAAGTAGATGGATCTGATCGACCGATGCATCCATAGATAAATTATTTGGTATGAATTTTTCTGTTGCTGATAAAAGCATTTCTACAACTGGGTGGCGACCTCCTACGATATGGAGAATAGGGTCATCGGTCAGTTCCGGCCTTACGTAACGTTGCGATAGTGCCGTTGCAGCAAAACTAGAGAGGAGATCTATTCTATTGATAATTTCCGCATTTGCCTGAATTTGGCGGGCATGCTTCATAATATAATCCAGCACATCCTGAACTATTCTGTTCTCTATGTCCAATATTCTTTCTTCAGCGGTTAATACTTTTTCTTCATATTGTTTTAATTCTTCAGTGATATATCTTTCAGAATTAACCAAGGTCTGTTTTCTGATATAAGAGACTGGCACCTTCTGCAAGTGGGTTCTTGTGACTCCTATATAGTACCCAAACACCTTGTTAAAACCTACTTTTAAAGATGGGATCCCAAGTCGATCACTCTCTGAAGATTGAAAATCACTGATCCACTTTTTACTATTGAATAAAAGTTCACGTAACTCATCCAATTCTGTATCGACTTTTTCCTTAATGACGTTGCCTTGTTTTATTTGCGCTGGACTTTCTTCATTAATCGTATCCATTATACGAAGAGCCACCTTCCTAACATCAACAAATTTGCTCGTAAGTTCAAAAAGTGGTTTTTCATTTGTATCTTGAAATTGTTTGCACCAATCTGGAATATGATCAAGTGTATTTGCCATACCTATAAGATCACGAGGAGTACCCACTCCCCTGTTTATCTTACCTAATACCCTTTCAAGATCAATAGTGATACCCAGGGTATCTCGTAAATTATTTAATAGTTGTTTTTGCTTAAAAAAAGAGGAGACAATATCTAATCGAGAGTTCAATCTATTGATGTCCGTCAACGGCTGATGAAGCCATTTTTTCAATAGTCTGCCCCCGCCAGATGTCTCAGTTTGATCGATACAATCCACCAGTGTTCCGTGCGTCCCTTGTGTAGACAAAGAATTAAAAACCTCCAGGTTACGGATCGTGAAACTATCCAATCCCATTATTCCTTCATCAAGTATTGGTCTCATGTTCGTCACGTGACCAACCTTAATATTCAAATTGGTGTGAATATGATAAATAAGACCGCCACCAGCAGTAATACCTACTTTCAAGTCCTCGCACCCAAACCCTTTTAATGATGAAACATTGAAATGATCCAATAAAGTTCTGTAGCATACATCTGGACTAAATATCCAATCTTCTATAGTAGTTACAAAGGGTCGGAGTTCACGATACCAATCTGCTGAAGAATATATATTATTTTCTCCAATAATAACTTCATTTGGATAATATTTTCTTAAGTAATCTATTAATTTTTCCCGTTTGCATTCTCCTACTAAAAATTCTCCTGTTGATGACTCGAATATGGCAAAACCTGTGACGTCTTTTTCAAAAACTATAGAAGCCATATACTGGTTTGATTTCTGACTCAAAACTTGATCTGACGTTAATGTTCCAGGAGTTACCACTTCAATAACTTCACGTTTGACGATACCTTTTGCGAGTTTTGGGTCTTCAACCTGTTCGCAAATAGCAACCCGGAACCCAGCTCGTACCAGTTTCGGCAGATAATTATCAAGAGCATGATACGGAAAACCAGCCAGCTCTACTTCCGCGGCTTTCCCGTTGGCTCTTTTCGTTAGAACAATACCCAGTACTTTAGATGTAATAATCGCATCCTCACTGAACGTCTCATAGAAATCCCCCATTCTATATAGAACGATTGTATCGGGATACTGGGATTTTAGCTCCACATACTGCTTCATCAGAGGTGTATCCGTTTTAATGATTTTAGGCATCGAGCATAGAACCTATTCTGCGATCATTTCCATCTCGTTGGGTATAATTAGATTGATCGAGATATTCCAAAAGTGGAATAGCCGTTTTCCTAGTTAATCCTATGATATCTTTAAAATTCGACACTGATAATAATTTGTTCTTTTCAAAGTGTCCACGTACATATTTTAAGATTTCATCCCGATATTTTTTCGCTATCCATAGATCTGTTCCAATCTTTTCTGAACGATTATCATCGTTTAACAAATGAAGCATGCCATTCACTCTCCCCGGCTTAAAACCTGAGCGTTGTATTAATACCTTCAAAGAGATTGGTTCAAGGCCTGATGAATCTACCAGACCTTGAATAAAATCAAGATCCTTTTGGTCTTTGACCGTTATTTCTGGTCTATAATCCGAAAGTGATATTCTACCACTGCTTTGTATTATCTTTCCTTCTAGTTCCATGTTAGCTAAAACAAATGTTACCCAAACTGATGACCATTTTAGTTGATCGATAATGGCCTCGTTACTAATGGTCTTCCTAAAAGAATCACGCTTGTAGATATTATTAACCAATGAAAGTATGGCCTCATCAGATATCTTCAAGGAATTATTAGAATAAACTATCTTAGATTTGGACTCAATCTTCAAACCAGCAGCATTTATCCATTGTTGTATTACGTTTTGTTTTCTGAAACACCTATTTCTCCAACTATTCAATGTACGAGGTTGTTTCCATTCCCTTAATACCATTGTGTGGAATCTTTTCTCAGGGTCAGGCGATAAAATCTTAATATTATTTTTTAATTCCGACCATTTCCCAGATGGCAGAGGATCCAATATCCGTCCTTGTGCTATTGTTTTCATAGGCGAATACGAACGGATAACAAATAAATCATCCATAGCTACTGACAGTGGTATCTCCAGACCGATTATTACTGAACCATTTTGTCCCTTTTTTAACTTTGGAATTGCCATAGAAACTTTTCCCATTATCTCAGCGGTCCCAATGTGGAGCCTGATGCGCTGGTTATTTTTTATAATCCAATCAGTATTAGGGTACATTATTATGTGTGCAATCACCTTTTTTGTTACAGCTATGATACCTGGATTTGATAGGACTGTACCCCTATAGACTTCCGTTCTTTCTACATTAGCCAAGTTCAATGCTGCACGATCACCAACTCCTACCGATTCAACATTGCCACCATGTGTCTGGATTCCTCTGACTTTTGCGTTAACTTTATTGGGTAATAATTCCAATTTGTCACCAACATGTAGTTCACCACTGTCCACGGTTCCTGTGACAACGGTCCCAAATCCCTTTTTTGTAAAGACACGATCTACATGCATTCGAAATTCATTGGATCTGATCTGAATCTTCACTTCTTTTGCAATATGCAACAGATGTTTCTTGACCGCTTCTATTCCATCGCCCGTAAGATTATTGACCCGAATTATGGGTACACCATTCAAAACAGTGTTTTTTATAAGGTCTTGCAACTCCAATTCAACCAGGTCTATCCATTCTTCATCATTCACTATATCAACCTTGGTTAGTACAACCAAACCTCCCTGAATTGAAAAACTATCAAGTATCTGTAAGTGTTCTTTGGTCTGCGGCATAATTCCATCATCCGCAGCCACTACCAGCATTCCAATATGGACATTGGCTGCTCCAGCAGCCATATTCCGAATAAATTTTTCGTGCCCTGGAACATCAATGATGGTTATTTGTTCATTAAGATAGGCAAAACCAAGGTCAATGGTCATACCTCGGGCTTTTTCCTGAGCTAATTGGTCTGTATTCGTTCCTGTTAATGCCTTAACAAGAGCGGTTTTACCGTGGTCAATATGGCCAGCTGTACCAATGACTATCTGTTGCATTCTTAGACTTGATCTATAGCATCTGTCAAGCGATCGACCTGATGAGGCAACACAGCTTTCAAATCTATATAAAATCTATTTTTAAAAGTGTAGCCGACAAGAGGTAAAGCACCATGACGAAAAGCAGAAGCCAGATTTGAAACTTTCATATACACAGGCTTAAAGCTCAGCGCAGCACTTTCAATGGATTTCACTGGCAGGGAGCCGCTACCTGCTTCCACAGATGAGTCCACTACAGAGATTCCCAATTTTTTAATCTTCGATTTTGGCAGTGCACTAATCACTCTATTTGCTCGTTTTTTCAGTACTTTTCTTGATGTCACCAACATATTCAAAGTAAGATTCATTTTTGAAAATCCAGTTTCACCATATGTATGAAGTGTTTCATCCATAAGACCTATTTTGATCTTATCACAACGCATCGTGCGATAAAGTGTGTTCTTCTTCATTTTTTCAATGAGAATTTTAGACCCAATAATTATCCCGCACTGTGGACCACCTAATAGTTTATCTCCTGAGAAAGTTGTGATATCTACGCCCTGTTCAACAATATTACGTACAGGTAATTCTTCTGGAAGACCATGCTCAATTAATGATAGCAGAGCTCCGCTACCTAGGTCTACCATCACAGGGATTCGCTTTGCCCGCCCAAGTGAGACCAGGTCAACCAATGATATATTTTTTGTAAATCCTTGTACCACGTAATTACTGGTATGGACCCATAACAAAAGTTTGGTCTTCTTCGTGATCGCTTTCTTATAATCAGAGATATTGGTACGATTTGTAGTGCCAACATCTATCAATACCGAATTACTTTTTTCAATGATATCCGGTATGCGGAATGATCCTCCAATCGCGACCATTTGTCCTCTAGAACAGATGACTTCACCACCTCTTGAAAGTGTGTTCAATGATAGTAGAACCGCTGCAGCGTTATTATTGACCATCATGGAGCTTTCTGACCCGCAAATTGCAGCCATATGCTGGTCGATGTGATTCAATCTATCGCCACGTTTTCCATCAGACAAATTGAACTCCAAGTTCACATAACCATCCAATCTCCGAGCCAGCGATCTCAATCGTTTTCCTTCAAAAGGAGCCCGGCCAAAACCAGTATGTAATACAATCCCTGTTCCATTAATAATATTTACCAGTGAAGGTAATGACTCAAGTGATACACGTTTTACTATCTTTTCTAATAAAACATCGCGATTGAAATCGAATTCTCCTGTCTTAATCCTTTGGCGGAAAAAGCCTATATGCTTATTAATTATTATCTTTAAATACCTTTCATGTAAAGGTATAGAATTATCTATTTCAAGTATTACTTGATTAACCGAAGGTAAGTGACTTAAACGATTGCTCATTAATCCAACGATAAAATTCCTATATTCCGACTATCGATTCCAAGAGGAATGATGAAACCTTTTAATTAATAATGGTCCACTGATAACTGCAGGGAGCAAACTAATTGCCATAAATGGGAAAATAGCAGATATCGTATAATGTTCAGCAATCCAACCACACACCGCAGGTGCTATACCGCCTCCTATACCAAAACTAAGGAAAAAACTTATTCCATATCCTAAACCCCGTTGTCTTATTGATGTTAGTTCAGCAAGCAATGCATTAGAGATAGGTTGTGGCGAAAAGTGGGCAATCCCAAGCATCAGACTGACAATAATCAAAAAAAGTCCGGACGCATACCCCATCAATGCGAAAAAAGGTATATTTATCAAAACGATAAAGAATAATAGAGCAGCGCGATTATATTTATCCCCAAGAACACCACCGATTGTTTGTCCTACTATACCACCAATAAATACTAGTGTTGTGAAGAACCCACCGCGAAGAGTCTCAGGTATATACTCAAACACGCTCCCAGTTTGAGATGCGAATAGTGATGGCATATAAGTCGTGAAACCTCCAAATGCAAATCCCATACAGATACTGATGATATAGTAAAGAGCCAAAGAGTAAATATCAGTTTTATTTGGTGATGTTACATTCTCACTATCAGAAGCACTAGAACGGTTAGGTATTAAAAGAATTGTAGCACCGGAAAGAAAAAATTGCCATACCATCCAAATCCCAAAAGCAAATTTCCAATCACCAAATTCGGCAAAAATACCTGCGAGAAGTGGCCCTACTGCTAAACCAATAGAACCAGCAATACCGTGAATACTCATTCCTTTACTCAAATGTTTCAACCTATGAGACAAGATTGTTAATCCTGCTGGATGGTAGATACTCGACATAGCTCCCAATACAGCAAGACCAACTGTAATCTGAAATATGGTTTGAGCGGTAACTATTATCAAAGCAGCAAACCCCGAACCGACCTGATAAATAACCAAAAGTTTTCTCCCGCCAAGCCTGCTCTCAAGTAACCCAGCTGGAATAGCTCCTAAACCGAACATAAATGCACCAGCGGTTGCCATTAGGCCTAATGTGTCAAAACCCAATCCGTATTGCTTGTGGAAGAGGGGTAGCAAAGCTGGAAATACCAGCATTTGAGCATGAACTGCAAGATGGGATAATCCCGTAATGGTCAATACAGTTCTTTCAGTTTTACTCAAAATAGAAAGCCCCTGTCGCGGCATACATCCACGCAGGGGCCAATCAAGATAGGTTCAATTATTTATCGTTTTTCCTTGATACGGCTAGCTTTACTACCAGTTACCCTGCGAAGGTAATTCAATTTGGCCCTGCGTACCTTCCCGCGGCGCTTGACCTCGATTTTCGCAACCATCGGAGAATGTAAGGGGAATATTCGCTCTATGCCTATACCTCCTGATACTTTACGTACAGTAAAGGTTGCATCCAAGCTTTTACCACCACGGCGCCCTATCACAACTCCTTCGTAGCGTTGGATTCGTTCTTTGCTTCCTTCCCGGACACGTACGTTAACTACGACTGTATCACCTGCATCAAATTCGGGAAGGTCTTGTTTTAAATATTCTTTTGTGGCCTCATGAACCTTGTTCATTATCTTTCTCCAATTCTACTAATGATTGTTGGTATTTCTTCCAGATATCCGGACGTTTTTCTCTTGTACTTTTTTCGGATTGTTTCCTCCTCCAAGAATCTATACTCTCGTGATTACCACTTATTAAAACACCCGGTACAGACATTCCATCAACTTTCCTTGGACGAGTATAGTGAGGATGATCCAACAAAACCTTTGCAAAAGAGTCGCTCATTGCCGAATCAAGTGAATTCAACGCTCCTGGAATTAAACGCACAATACTATCTATAATGACCATGCCACTCAACTCTCCATTGGAAACAATATAATCACCCAACGAATATTCATGCGTGGCATATTTATCTATCACACGCTGATCGATTCCTTTGTAACGACCACAAACGATAATATGAGTTTCAATATTACTATTTTCTAATGCAAAATCATGGTTCCAAACCGTTCCTTGTGCTGTAGGAAACAATACGCGTGTTTCATCTTTTGAACCACCTATTTGTAAAAATGCATCATCGATTGCCTTTAATAAAGGTTCGGCCATCATTACCATACCACTGCCCCCTCCAAATGGAGCATCATCGACCTGATGGTAATTCCCTTTTCCATACTCCCTGAGATCAATAATTTGAAATACCACCGCTCCATTATCCTGAGCTTGTCGCAAAATACTGTTTTCAATCAAACTACGAACTACGGTCGGAACCATTGTGATGATAGTGATCTGCTTCAATCGAGTAATCCATCCATGGGAGTGATCATGATATATTCATTCTCATAATTCACCTTTCTTACAACTTCAGTTACAACAGGGATCAAGATCTCTCTTTCTCCATTATCTACCACATAAACATCACAACTTGGCAACCACATCACATCTTTTAAAACACCAACTATATCACCAGCATCAGTAATCACTTTAAAATCTAATAGAGCACTATCGACCAGATTGATCAGGTCATCATTGTTGGCAGAAGCATATACGATCTGTCCAATCATTTTCTCTGCTGCTTCGATGGAATTAATACCTTCGAATTTGAATCGCATTTTTTTCCCCATTCCCGAGGTATCTTCTAATATCAAAGCATTAGTTGTGTCTGGTGAAATACCAATCGATAGCTGTTTTTCTCTAATATAATCATCACAGTATCGTGAAAGGGGACGTAATCTTACTTCACCTTTCAGTCCTGTTGTAGCAGACACTTTCGCAATGGGATGTATGCGCTCAATCAAATTTAGTCAATCACATCAAGACGGGCTCGTTTCCCACCTTCTTTCGCATTTACAGCAAAAACAATTGTGCGAAGCGCAGAGATATTGCGCCCGCCCTTACCAATGACCTTCCCATAATCTCCATCTCCAACTGTCAGTTCATAAATAATGCGTTGTTCAGTTTCAACAGTATTCACATTCACTTCATCTGGTTTATCAACAAGAAGCTTTACAGCAAGCTCAATGAACTCTAGCATAGCGTCCTCCTTTTTTTAAAAGTCTATCTTCTATTCTTCCTCAGATGGATTGTCTTCCTCAACATCAATGGCATCTTCAGGAACACTTTCTTCTACAGCTATGTTTTCTTCATCGGAATTATTGCCAGAAGAAGCAACGGATTCTTCAACATTATCCTGAGATGCTTTATCACCATCCTTCAATTTTTCAATAGATTCTTCATTTTCATCTACTGGAGATATAGACTCCGTTTGCTCTTCAACTTTAGGTGCTTCAGAATCTTCTTTTGATTTCAGTCCACCTCCTGCTTTAGCATCTACAGAGACTTTTTCTTTGTCTCGTTTTACTTCCTTTGTTTCTTTCTTAACAGCTTGGACCTTTAAGACATCTTCACGGTTCAGTTCCCATTTTTTCATCTCTTTGTCAATTTCAGCTTCATCCATACCTTGCTGTATCAGGTGCCAACGATGGGCTATACCTGCTCGGCGCATTAATTTATGGGCTGCATTTGTAGGAACAGCACCCTGGCTCAGCCAATGCAGGATACGATCACCCTTCAGGTCATAGGAATGACCATCATCAATTGGATTATACCAACCCACTTCTTCAATGGCCGCACCATCACGCTGTTTTCGAGAATCTATTACGATCAAACGATAAAAAGGTCTATTGCGTCTTCCAATACGTTTCAGTCTTATTTTCGTCGCCAAAGTTTGTCTCCTTAATTAAAGTTACTAAAGGTGTTCATTCCAGAGAATTGTGTTTGTTTCTTATTTCCAATTTTCTTCATCAGCTTGCGCATTTGTTCAAATTGTTTTAGTAAAGCATTTATTTCCTGAAGCGGCCG
>DCMX01000030.1:12367-16147 GCA_002321855.1 Fidelibacterota bacterium UBA1611
CTTTCGCGCTCCATTTGGGTCATGGAATTAATGACTGCTTCGGTCCATTTAAGTTGACGATCATTCATATTTAATTTCTTCAAGGCATTATTATTTATTCCTGGTAGCATACCCAAAAGTTGACTTATCGAACCCATTTTCCGTATTTGGGTCAGCTGATTTTTATAATCATCAAGATCAAACGTATTTTTAACCAGCTTTTCCTGAAGTTTACGCATATCTTCATCATTGGCTACCTTTTGAGCTTTTTCCACTAAGGAAACCACATCACCAAATCCTAGAATTCGGTCAGCTATCCTTTTAGGGTCAAATTGCTCTAATCCAGCCATTTTCTCTGATACACCAATAAATTTTATTGGTTTCCCAGTTATCTCCCGAATAGACACAGCTGCACCACCGCGGGTATCACCATCCATTTTAGTAAGAATAATTCCTGTAATAGGTAGAGCCTCATTAAATGTCATTGCCGAATTGACCGCATCCTGACCTGTCATTCCATCAGCAACTAAAAGAATCTCGGTTGGCTGGATCATATCTGAAATCTTTTGTATCTCGACCATCATTTCGCCGTCAACATGTAACCGTCCAGCAGTATCCAAGATAATTACATCGCTAATCAATGACTCAGCTTCATTTATACTGTCAATACATATCGCGGTAGGATCTTTTGACCTGTCCTCATATACCGGGACACCGATCTCCCGACCAAGGGCTTGCAATTGATTTACTGCTGCCGGACGATAAATATCTGCAGCAACTAGTAAAACCGACTTACCAGTATTTTTCAATCTGAAAGCCAGTTTTGCCGCTGTCGTGGTCTTACCAGACCCTTGCAGGCCAACCAGCAGGATTGTCGATGGTTTGCCTTTGAATAACAGTGGCTTTGGGTCACGTCCCAGTATATCAATTAATTCTTCATGAATGATCTTGATAAACTGCTGACCTGGTTTCACTGTTCTTGTTACCTTGGTACCCTCCGCCTTTCTCCTTACTCGGCTAACAAGTTCTTTGACCACCTTAAAATGGACATCAGATTCTAATAAAGCACGGCGAATATCCCGAGCAGCATCATTTATATTTTTATCGGTTATCTTGCCCAAACCCCGTACTCTACGAAAGATGGATTCAAACCGTTCGGTAATCTGGTCAAACATACAATTTCATTTCGAATATAGCCCGGGAAATTAGGTGAATTCAATTCAAAGGGGAAACTGCAAAAGCCATTAAAATGGTTAACATGAAACCAAGCAATTGGATTAATTAAAATCTATGATCTAATGTCATACCAAACTGAATCGGGTCACCATAACTAAAATAAGCTTGGTCCCTATACTCAGGGGGTATTAGCCCAAAGTGGAATCCTCGGACAGCATATCTTTCATCAAGGATATTTCTACCCCAAAACTTGATAGATAGACCTCGGTATGATTTTCCAACAGTAAAATTCACTAAGCTGTATGGTTCAGACTTCTCATTGTGGCTATCTGAAAAATAATAATCATTTTTGAAAGTGACGCCCCAAGATGCTGAAATTCCGGATAATCCTTCATAATCCAAGCTGAATGATCCGGTTATATCCGGCGCCATGGCCGCATCCCTATTCCCACCCTTCTCTTCCGTGCCGGCATTAAGTTTGTAGTAAAATTCATCCACCCACGTATTCAGGTATCCCAAAGAGAGTTTAGCACGGATCAATCTACCTATTTCATGTACATGCTCCCACTCCAGACCCTTTATCCAGCCGGATGTCGCATTACCTGTGTAGAATATAAAACTGTTCGGGTCACCATCTATCTGCTGGCTTGAGATCGAAACCTGCTGATCTTTCCTTATTCCATAAAACGCCACGAGCTGGGTTCTGTATTTATTTGTGGTTCTTTTTAACCCAGCTTCAACATTATGGATGAATTCCGGGTCAAATGGACGGTTTGTTTCTGAAAGGTAAGGCTGTTGATTCACCCCGCCGGATTTGTATCCTTGAGAAACCGAGGCATAATAACTGGTGAACTCATCCATCATGTAAATTAGAAAGCCACGAAACCCAACCATGGAATGGTTCACATTGAATGCGACAGGTGGTAAAATCATATAATCACCAAAATAATCAAATGATCTATTATCTCCTGTATATTCAATATAATTGGTCTCATATCGAGCATTCCCTTGCAATTTCAGAGTAGATGTCAAGTCATAGCAATATTGGGAATAGCCCGCTAAAACCATGAAATCGTACGCGGCCGTTGCATTGTTTGCTATACCACCAAACAAATACCCTGAGGCTTTATCCTCCTCCTTGAGATGCTTGTAAAAGCTACCAATAATAAATGATCCAATTGATGATCTTAACTCTTGTGTGAAAGATAGTCGGTTTCTGTTATTTTTATCGAAGAATTCATAGGCCCACCCTTCAACTTGCGGATCAAATCCATGATTGTCATGCCAAAAGGCGCTGTCTGCCCAATCGCCATCATAGCTATGAACGAGGTCTGTGGCAGAAAGGGTCGTGATAGATGTGAGATGTAATTCATTAGAGATCGAATAATTCGCTCTTAGTGATGCAGCAGTCGTTCTCTGGCTGTCTTCACCTCGATCATTCGAATAGGTTTTGAACTCTTCATTATTATCCGGTGCCCATGCATCGTATCCATTATCAAGATCGGTAACCATCACTGTTCCAAGCAATGATAGCTTCTTCATCGGTTGAGACATGACCTTTGCTCTTAAAAATAATTCATCTCTTTTATTAGTATTGTTCCTATCCTGTGAGATATTATGTCGAAATCCATCAATATAGCTCTTCAATCCACTTACTCTGAGAAACGTTCCATTTCGGATCCGTATATTGGTAATGAATCCTATTCTATGATGGCGATCTGACCCATAAGTTGCAGTCATGCTGGATTCAGAATTCTCACTTGGGTCTGTTGATCTAAGTGAGATAAGACCAGCCATCGAATTGGGCCCGTATACGGAAGACTGGGGTCCTTTGAAAACTTCAACCTGTTCGATATCATAAAGTGATCCAGCCATACCTAACCCACTGAAATCAATATCATCTATCACAAAACCAACGGAAAAATTTGGAGGGCCTTCGCCAAAATAATGGCTTCTTTCTCCGATACCACGAATTTGGAAATACCGTGGTCGGCTGGTACCTCCCGCCCAGTTAAGATTAGGAATATTGCCTATCACCATTTGAAAATGATCTTTGCCTTTTTCATATAGGCCTTTTTTTCTTAATACAGTTACACTGGATGCTGTCCTTTGGAAATGTTCATCTATGAGCCCGGCATGGACGATTATCTCATCTGACTCAAGCACATTTGTTATAAGTACGATACGCATACCATCATTTGCAATGGCATTCACAATTTTATAGCCTATGTGTGAGAATTGAAGTTCAGATCCTTTCCCTACATTCAGATGAAATTTCCCGTTGAGATCCGTGGATGTCCCTTTTTCATCAGCAGTGATATTTACTCCTTTGATCGGCTGTGACGTCTTGCTATCAATAACAATTCCAGAGATCTGTGAAAAAAGCAATGTATCAAGTAAAACTAAATGCCAAAGGCAGACCTTATAACTCATTCATTTTTCTCCCTACGCTGGTATGATCCATATCAGGTTCAATGGGTTTGTTCTCAGCCGCACGTTCTGGTTTGAAACGGCACCCCTTGATCATAATGAACTTAAAATATTTACTCGCTTAATTCACAGGGTCTTTAGACTGTGATTTCCTTTATTCTTTAGGTACTTTCAAAGTGTATTCCAAGGAGTAAA
>DCMX01000076.1 GCA_002321855.1 Fidelibacterota bacterium UBA1611
AATTATTTACGAAATTCGAGGTTGTTCCAAAAACGTTCACACCAGAAGAACTTTCTTATTTAAAATAAATAATTCGATGAAATTGATGTTGATAATTTCTGTAATTACTGTAATAGTAACTGTTACGCTAATCTTTGGATTTACCGGTAAGATAGTTCTAAAGGTCGGTGATCCAGCCCCTTATTTTGAGCTTAGGGATCAGAATGATGAGACCAGGCGGCTTACTGATTATACTGGAAAAAGATTAGTTGTGTATTTTTTCCCAATGGCCGATACGCCTGGGTGAATCAAGGAAGCTTGCGGGTTCCGCGATGTATATGGAGATTATGGAAAAAATAATATTACTGTACTGGGTATAAGCTATGATAGACCAGATGCCCTGCTCTCATTCAAGAATAAGTATGAACTCCCATTCAATTTTTTATGTGATCATGATAGATCTGTATCAGAACAATATGGAGCTGCCGGTAAATTTTTCCCCAGCCGAAGAACATTTGTTATCACCCCGGATGGGAAGATCGAAAGAATATACGAAAGTGTGAATGTGAATACACATGCAGAACAGATCCTTGAAGACCTTACTAAATAATTCATTCCTAATCATCCTTCTCACTGCGTCAATTAGTATTTGCCAAACAGCCGGGAGCGTATATGGTTTTGTAACGGATGAAGCTAAGGGAGAAGCACTAATTGGAGCTAATGTCATCATTACTGAGACCGGGCAAGGTATGGCAACAGATATGAATGGATACTATGTTCTTCAGCAGATCCCTGAAGGAAGCTATACCCTGATTGTTTCTTACATAGGATATGAGGTCTTAAATAAGAAGATAATCATCAAAGGTTCTGGTGCTCAGAAGCTGGACCTGGTGCTAAAAGCTCAAGCGGTCTCTTTGAGCGAAGTTGATGTCACTGCAGAAAAGATACAGAGGAAATATAATATTACGCCCAGCCAGATAAATCTATCTCCACGTATGCTCAAGGCTGCTCCTGGCCTTGCCGAACCAGATCTTTTCCGTACGATACAAGCATTACCAGGTGTGCTCACTACCTCAGAATTCAGTACAGGGCTGGTCATTCGGGGAGGTAACACAGATCAGAACCTGATCCTTTTGGATGGGATCACTGTTTACAATCCATCTCACCTTGGTGGCGTCTTCTCAAATTTTATTGTGGATGGTGTGAAAGAAGCTAACCTGATAAAGGGTGGATACAGTGCTGAGTATGGCGGTCGATTATCAGCGGTCTTGAACGTGCTGAGCAGGGAGGGAAACAGGAATAAGTTTGAGGGTAAGATGAGTGTCTCACTCTTATCGTCACAGACCACTCTGGAAGGCCCCAGTTATAATGGCGCCTGGCTTATTTCTGCCCGGCGAACCTATTTTGACCAGATATTCAAGAACAATCCCAATGTACCACCATATTATTTCTATGATTTCCAGGGGCATGTTTTTTCTGACCTATCCCCAAAGGACCGCATGTCTTTGAGCTTTTATAGTGGGCTTGATGACTTCTCTTTTGGTGATCTTGGACTCACGTCTGACTGGGGGAACAATACCATTAGCCTGAGCTATCGTCGATTGTTCAGTGAGAGAATGGTTGGGAATTTTCTTCTGGCCACAAGCCAATTTTTTACGAATTTTGGTCTTGGTGGTGAAGATGGATTGAACAATGAGAATCTGATCGATGACAAGACATTTTCTGCAAACCTATCCTACTTTCAATCAGAAGATCTTGAATGGCGCTATGGTCTCCAGGTAAAACAGCTGGGAATAGAATACTTAAGCACTTTTGGGGATACGGTCACATTCGATATCAGAGAGAACCCGGTAGAGGGTGCTGGCTATGCGAAACTAAAATGGAAAACAGGCATACGGATGGTGATCGAGCCAGGCGTGCGCTACAATTTTTATAGTGTTTATGCTGATAAGCCCTATATTGACCTGCGCTTGAGAATGAAGTATCTCTTAACAGATGATCGATACATCAACTTTGCGGTCGGTAATTATCATCAATTTATCGAGACGATCCAGGATGATTTCAATCCCCCTATACTGGATAATTGGCTCGCCGTGGATGAATCGGTCGATCCTGCTTCAGCGATACAGATCGTGCTTGGCTACGAGGAATATTTTCAGGATGTGTATAGGGTTCAGATCGAAACATACTATAAAGATATAAAGAATATGCTTACTTATGAAGAGATCAGATCATCAACGGATGCAGAAGTATCTTCTGGAAAAGTTCGCGATACCTTTACACCATCAGATGGTTATGCCTATGGATTGGAACTTTTTGGTCAGAAAATATTAGGCAAGCTGACGGGCTGGGTCGCCTATACATATTCGGTATCGCGCAAGCTGATGAACAGCATTTATACAGAGTCCGAAGAGGAATACTATACCAACTGGGACAGAGCCCATGCTGTAAGTGTGCTGGGGAATTATATGAAGAATGAAAAATGGGAGCTTAATATAAAATGGGCATGGCAATCCGGACAGGCTTATACTCCGATCCTTGGTTATTATCTTGAAAAGTTCCCTGGGGACCCAGGCTATAATTTTCATACGATCCCTGGTGTGCGAAATAGTGGTCGATATCCTGCATACCACCGTTTGGATATTGGTGCGGTACGGCATGGAACAATATTCAAGAAAAAGGCAGATCTTTTCATTCAGGTGATCAATACCTACAACCAAAAGAATATTTTTCGATATATTTATCGATTAGGCAATGATCAAAATGGCATTGATGATGATAATGATTGGGTTGAGGAAGAGCATGACCTGAATGGAAATGGCAATCCTGACGCAGGAGAAGAGAACGTGGATGAGGCTGATGAAGGCCGCATGCAGCGTAATGATATAAGTCTTTTTCCATTGATACCTACGATCGGTCTAACCATATATTTTTAAAATGAAAATCAAGACCCTATTCCTGATCATCTTATCTTTGTTACTGCCTGGATGTATGGTAGATGATGAAACATTCGATTATCAGGAAAAATTAGCTGTATGGGCTCATTTCCAGGCAAACATGCCCCTGGTCGATACTGTGTTTGTTTCTCGCAGTGCAGAGATCTCGGAGTCAACCCCTGCTGAATCCCTATGGGTGAGCGATGCTGAAGTAAGGTTACTCGGAGATACGCTCGAGCTATTACTTTCCGCGGTTCCGGGCATACCTGGACGGTATGTAATGGGGTCCGATCATATATTCATTAGCGGAGAAACATATACAATAAGTGTTACACATAATGGTGAGAGTGTCTCAGGGACAACCACTATCCCAGAAGAAATATCGATCGAATCCACTCCTCCAAGTGTTTACTATTGCCGTGGCCAGGAATATGATGTGCCGTCGATAAATATCGATAATTTTGTGATCGATATGAGCAGCCCCTTCGGGTTCAGGATAACCGGGCCGATCGATACGGTGATACTTCGTCAGGGAAACTGTTTTACGGAGAGTTTTGCCAGTTATCCGCTCTATAAGATCGATTTTAATGAGGATGATTACCAGACCATAAGGATAATCTCATTTGCACTGGAAGCGGATTCAATGGACCTGGAACCATTCAATGATATCAATTCTAATGGATCCTGGGATACCGGAGAGAGTTTTGAGGATTGGAACGATAATGGTATTCGCGATAGTGTTTATATTAATCTCATATACGATACTACGGGAAACTATGCTCGCTGGAAAGGTGGTTACTACCGTGATCAGAACAATGTGCCCTATAAATTGAACCCGTGGCCATGGAATGTAGGGGCCGCCCCTATCAATATGTCTTGGCTCTTCTATGATTATTATGGACTACATTTAATGACCTTTCAGGCCACCGATCAAGCCTTCTTTAATTATTTTCAGGGGCTCCCGGAGTTCAATAGTTATGTATTACCCAGCTCGAACGTGGATGGCGGGTATGGACTTGTGTCCAGCTCATCGTCAAGATCCTTTCTTGTTTATATTGCCAGGCCCGAAGAATAACTTAGATATCGTGGACGTGCACGAGCTGGCCGCCAATATAGCCGGTCACGCATACGCTGGCGAACAATAATCCTAAGAATGCGAGCAAAAGTAACTGAACCTGTTTATTATCGACTTTTTTCATCACCAGGTATAGCCACACACACAATAAAATGATGCCTCCCCAGGCGGTGATGTTCGCAAAAAGCTCATGGGTCTCGATCAGATCATGGATCTCTTCTGGAATATCAGTGAGAGAACCTTCTGCCTTTTCACCCGTTAAAACTGCCGGGATAGTTGCCAGTACCCCTGGAACCAGTGCCCAAAGGGTGAGCTGCGTGGGCAGTCGGGATGGCATGAACACTGTTAAGCATTGATAGAAAAAGGATAGGATGATTAGAGCAATAGGAAAATGTACAATATAGGGATGAGCATCCATGGTGTGATTATTATGCTCTCAATGTACCTATCATAGG
>DCMX01000069.1 GCA_002321855.1 Fidelibacterota bacterium UBA1611
GAAGGATTTATTGAATCAATCTTCACAGAACTATTTGAGTCGTTCCACTTACCCTTTCCTGTGCAGGACCCACAGTTTTCAGAATCAATACCTAGTTCGCGCAGTGGATCCATAATTCAATACCTAAAACCGAACAATTCTAAAGTATAAAATGAATCTCATAATCGCCTTATATATTTCGACCTGTTGGGTATTTATTCTCTAGGATAAGAGATGCTCACATTCAAATGCGAATATTAGAAGGATCAATGAGCCATAACCAATCATTCAATAGAAACTCAATACGAATTGCCAAGAGAGCGATACGTCCCATTACTGTATATCCAAATGCTGCGCCAAAAGTTATCATCAAGAACCATATTCCTAATTTTGCGGTCTTGCCCACATAACCTTTATGCTCAATAGAGAAAAAGAAGTAAACAATGGAAGAAAGCACACCAATGACTATAATAATATTTTTCACTGATTCCCATAGATCAAAACCGGTCTCAGGAGTAATTACTATCAGACTCATAATGGTATTTCGAATTTGTCCCAGAAAATCCGCGTGAAGAAAACCGATCAACCTGATACCCGCTGTTGTGCCTATGATAAATGCCAATGGCCATCGGCTGATCCATGTACCTTGTGGTGCCAATCTCCAAAGAAGCATGACACCCATAACAAGTGGGACCAGATATAAAAGTTCTGCTTCTGTTTCCAGTCCTGGCATAGCCCAACTCTTTATCCAACCAGGGCTAAGCTTTCCCAATAGATTAGGTACGATAGTCGTCCAAAAGCCGACTACCATCCAATAGGCGGCAGATACACCCACTACAACCGATTCAGCGATCTTATACAATGGATTATCTTTATAAAGAAAAGACAGAATAAACAGTGTGAATAATGCTGCTACCCAAGTGCCAAGCGTTCTTGATAGGCTGAACTGATAATCGTTTTGATCAGGATCTTTAGTTACTGCTTCATGAAATTTACGCTGGGTACTGTTCTCATATTTGGTCCAGCTAAGATCCTCTGCAGTTCCTGATGATCTCACTTCCACAGCTCGAACATAGGCTTTACTCATCCCATGTTCGCTAAAGAACACACGTCCAATAATAAAAATTGCTCCTACAGCAAGCAAAGAGACCGAAATAAGTGTTTCACGGTTCATACACTCACCCCACTCTTTTTTTCTACAAAATAGATATAGTTCGCCAATATTATTAAGAGTATGATAAGCAAATGAGCCACTAATTGTGGGCCCATCCTTCTTTTTGCCTCAAGATATTTAGGATCCGGATCATTGCCACCGTATTTATCTATCACCAATTTCTCATATTCGGCCGCTCCTTTTATCGCCCCTAACAGTCCGGGTAGCTGATTTGGTATATACGGATATAATAGAGGTGCCTGAACTCCGGTGCATCCCGCTACTATCTTTATCTCATCTGGATACGGGGTCGATCCGTATTGTACCCACTCCTTTGTTCCACCATAGCCAGCGCTCACATTGATCAATAGATCGAAATCCTGGACACTATGTATATTCTTCATCATAGGAATGTCATTAATACTTGTTCCAATATCATCCGTTGTATAAAGCTCTCGCATATCGGTCACAATGACCTTTATCACACCTTCGTTACCAGGTTTAAATCCCAGATTCACATAATCCTCCCCATAAACGAGACTGGGAAAATCAGAATGGATAACTCTTGCTATTGCGTCATCGATCATTTGTGGTCCGACAGGCCATAATGCCATAAAGTACATTTTTACTTTTTTTTCGGCACAATGACGTACAAACGCTGTTGCCATTGGCCCGAGCTCGCCCTCGCTTGCAGGGTCAAAATCAAAGGACAAGAGAACCGGATCTCCTTCACCAAGATCTTCTACTGCTTGGAATACCGCCTCGGATAGCACTGTTGGAACCTCAGGAAATGATTTTCCAGTTTTTGCTATTATATAGATCGGAATCGTAACAGAAAGGAACATCAGAAGAAAGATCCACCGCTTGTCTATGTCCTTCAGGAATTCATACATAGTTTAATCCTCCCCAGAACCCAAGTATGAACGGTCAACACCTAACAATACCTTTAAAGAGGTTGAAGCAACACCTAACGCTATCCCGATCATTATGGCCCTGTTACCCGCAGTATTGAAGACACTCATAATAAAAACCGTCAGGTTCTCGATCCTCAGCCCAGACATCCAATCAGGAAACCACGCGGTCAGATAGATACCCGCAAAGGTTCGACCTAACAGAATGATGAAAGCGGTTCCCAATAAAAGAATGGCCTCCAAGTTCTTGGCTCTGAAGGCTCTGAAGGCTGCCGAAGAGATATAAAATGCTAGCATAGCAAACATTGTCGCTGTCAATGGTTTGAACGCATACTCATAAAGCCACCAGAAAGGACTACCTATTTCTCTATAATGTCCTGAAAGGGAGTACTCAGGATACTGTGGATTAGGGTTCACACCGACCTTCCCCAATCCTACAAATAATGTGATCAAAAATGCCGCAAGTGTGATAGCAGAATATGCCCAGCCAGCACTCTTGTCGGAAACTTTCTTCAAGTGGATCTTTAAGAGATTACCACCACCCAGAATGAATGCAATGGATGCTAATATATCAAACCAGATCGCTGCCACCTCACCCCAGCCCTGTGTTGCTGGAATAAAATATGCAATAATTAAGGTAAACCCACCCAGTGCGGTTATAAATAGGGGTACATTACGCTTCATGTTTTTATAGTGCTCCTTAGGTCAAGATAACTGACTTTAAATATTCTGCTGCATCAATTAACGATGAACCAAAACCCGATTCCGGACCAGCCATCGTTCCAATGGTTAGTAATGTGGCACCAATAATGATACCAGCCGCAACAATTATCTTTCCAATATCCTGGCCTTTCAGACTGCCCAACTGGTCCGGTTCACCAGATAGGTATGCAGATGCAGCAAAGAATTCTTCACCAATCAAAGTATAATCGCACGCAGCAACAAAAAATGGTAATTGAGCAGGCATGGCCGTTCCTGCCACCTGGATCGCACCGATAGTGTTTCCGGTCTCGGCCAGAATCAATGATTCGGCAAAAAAAGCACCCATGTAAAAACAGGCAGCTGGTTTTTCCCTTACCATCATACCCTGAACATAGGCAACATAACCAAATTGTTCATCAGTAACATAATAAACCAGATCTTGATTATACGATTCGGGTCTACCCGCTGTTAAGAATGATGCTTGAACAGTCTCTCTTGCAGCCGTCATCACCAGAGAACGACTGGTAGGAACTTCTACCTTCGCATCATACTCAGCAGCTACTTTTGCCACATGAGAAAGAACAGTTATGCCTGCAATAGTTTGGATCTCATTC
>DCMX01000207.1:0-843 GCA_002321855.1 Fidelibacterota bacterium UBA1611
TACCTCTTATAAGAAATTATTCTATAAATAATGCGAAATTATTATTAAAGGTATCTGTATTGTATTTACCATGTTTACTAGGATTGATCCTGGTTGATTATAATATTTGAAGATCATTGATAAAGATCGTTTCTGGCTAAAGATCATTTATATAGTGTCTGCTGTATTAAGTATGGTGATTGCGTTTTTGATCATAGGTCCGCGCCCGAGTGGAGTTGAAGGTGCTTTAGATGTGTCTTCTTTGCCTAAAGTAAATGTTATTTTGAATATGGGTACGGCATTATTGCTTCTATGGGGTTTTTCATTAATAAAAAACAAGAAACAAGAGCTTCATAAAAAAATTATGCTGAGCGCTTTTGGGACATCTACATTGTTTCTTGTTAGCTATGTGATATACCATTGGTTTAAAAGTGGGCCAAAGATTTATACTGGAGAATGGTCCACGATCTATTTTTTTATTCTTATTTCCCATATTGTGCTCGCGGCTGGAATTCTTCCATTAGCCATGATAACACTTTATCGGGGATGGAATTCACAATTGTCTCAGCATCGGAGAATTGCAAGAATCACCCTGCCTCTATGGTTATATGTTTCTGTAACGGGTGTTATTGTTTATTTAATGCTTTATGGTTTTCAATTATGAAAATTATTCTATCCAGATCAATTTAATTTTTTAACTAGACCACCATATTCTCGATCGATCTTGAATCCTTGTTTATAAAAAAAGCTTTCCAAGTAAAACCCGACCGTGATTATCTGGCTACCACGCTGTTTCATACGATGATAAAATTCTGTCATTAATCGTTTGCTCAATTGGAGCTGACGATATCTCTTGCGAATAAT
>DCMX01000207.1:1218-2208 GCA_002321855.1 Fidelibacterota bacterium UBA1611
CCTACCAGTCTATTTCTCGAATTGAAAATGAGAAGGAATTCATGGCTATGCCTAAATGTTCCGGATAGATTCTCTTTGGCCATAAGTGAATGAAAATAAGCTACTTCCTTTGGCAAAAAAGGAGGACGGATATGATATAGTTGACCATCGCCACCTTCTGTTCTATATACCAGATTTAGTTTTTCATCATTACCCTTAACTGTGTTCACAAGTTCTACATAATCTGCAGGGTCAACATGAGGGAAAAGCATTCTTGCAAGAAAATATTTTTCTTCTTCGGTCAACGATATCATTTTTTGAATATCTTCTATTCGGTCTTCCAGATTCCATGGGCTCAATTCTTTGCGCCTCATTTCCTGGATAATAGATTGAAAACTGTTTTTCAATTCTGGAGCTGAATCTTTAAAACAGGTCATCATGAAAAATCGAACACGGGTCTCAGGATATTCTTCAAGTAAAATATTCAGATCATAATCATGATAGAGCTCTTTTAAGATCGATGCCCTGGCTTGGTAAGTAGCTCCTGGATTTAGATTGAGCCAGCGTTCGTATCTTAAAGCAGCAAAAATAACTGGCTTTGTCAAAACGCCAAGATTGTTGAACTCTTTTATATAATTAATTATTCGGTTCTTTGTAAGCCCTATTTCACGGAATTGTTTCTTTAGCCTACGGTTGTTAAGATCCTTTTCCAGCTCTTCCAACAGCAAGATACCTCTTTTTACTTTCGCCGCCTGAAGGGTAGCAGTGAATATCATTTCCCAATCAGCCATATGCTTTAATCCGGGGAACTGTGACTCTGTTTTAGCTATAAAAAGCGTGAAAAGATCCAGAAAATATTCACCTACGGACTTGGTCAGTTGTCGCCCTGATATGGAAATGAGACGGGTCCCAGTAGTATAATCATGTTGAGGAATGATAAGATTATCTGGTATCGGTGGTTGGATTCCTAACTTGAAATTAGTCCGGCTCCAGAATTCCAAGTAAGCCTGT
>DCMX01000207.1:2366-2528 GCA_002321855.1 Fidelibacterota bacterium UBA1611
GAAAAGATCCAGAAAATATTCACCCACGGACTTGATCAGTTGTCGCCCTGATATGGAAATGAGACGGGTCCCAGTAGTATAATCATGTTGAGGAATGATAAGATTATCTGGTATCGGTGGTTGAATTCCTAACTTGAAATTAGTCCGACTCCAGAATTCCAA
>DCMX01000114.1 GCA_002321855.1 Fidelibacterota bacterium UBA1611
AAGGCTCTTTCCGTTGCTACTGAAAATGGAGGTATGCCCTGTGGGGCCTGTCGTCAAGTGATCTGGGAATTGTGCGGGAATATCCCAATTTATATTTGTGATAAGAACGGATTAGTTAAATCTGTAGAATCTGGAGATCTTATCCCCGATCCGTTTGATGATACTAAATTAGCGTGAAAAAATTAATTCTAATCGGGATTGCTGGTGGTTCAGGCTCTGGTAAAACGACATTGACCAGTGAATTATTAAAAGAATACGGGAAAAATAAAATAGCGGTCATTGAACAGGACTCATACTATAAAGACCTTTCTCATCTCACATTTGAAGAACGGAGAACATATAATTATGATCATCCAAATGCTATCGATATTGCTCTTTTTCAATTTCAGCTTAGCGCCCTATTAAAAGGAAGAAATATTAATAGGCCAATTTATGATTTTTCTAATCATGTGCGGCTCAAGAATACAAAAATAATCGTACCATTTCCTGTTATCATTGTAGAGGGGGTCTTGGTCTTGTATTTTCAAGAGTTGCGTCAACTTATGGTTATAAAAATATATATAGATACACCAGAAGACATCCGTTTCAAGCGTCGTTTCAACCGTGATATCAGAGAGCGGGGTCGCACTGCTGAATCCATAAGGAAACAATATATATCCACTGTACGACCCATGCATGAAGAATTTGTTGAACCATCAAAAAATTCTGCAGATATCATCATTTTGGGTCACAACGATCAGGGAAATACAATAGAGCAGGTGCGATCCAAGCTTGATCCCATTTTAAAAAATCGATAAAATTATGAGCCTAACTCCTATAAACTCCGGGTGGATAGAAGTGATATGTGGCACTATGTTCAGCGGCAAAACAGAAGAACTGATACGGCGATTACGTCGAGCACAGATCGCAAAAATGGCTACTACCATTTTCAAGCCCCTTGTTGATACCCGCTACAGCGATACTCAGATCGTAAGCCATAACCAGATGAAGATGGATTCGAGATTGGTGGAATCATCTCCAGAAATCCTTCCGTTGTCCCAAGGCTCTAAAGTGGTAGGTATAGATGAAGCTCAATTCTTCGATAATGATTTACTACCTATTTGTAAAGAATTAGCGTCCAATGGAGCACGCGTGATCGTTGCTGGATTAGATACAGATTACCGTGGACTCCCATTTGGGCCCATGCCGGAACTCATGTGTGAAGCAGATTATCTGGATAAGCTACGTGCTATTTGCGTAAAATGCGGAAATCCAGCCACCTATACTCAGCGACGCACAAAGGATTCTGAACAAATTTTAATAGGAGAAACAGATATCTATGAAGCACGTTGTCGAAATTGTTTTGAACCTCCAAATGAATGAATTATGGAACGTTTGACGGGCCTGATTGGGATTTTATTACTTATTGGGACTGCCTATGGTCTATCCAATAATCGTAAAAGAATCAGTTTGAACATTGTATGCTGGGGTCTGGGTTTACAGATCATCTTTGCTTTTATTATTCTTAAAACACCCATAGGAAGACCATTTTTTACTATCCTGGACAAGATAATTAAAAAATTGATTGGTTTTTCTGATGCAGGTAGTGATTTTTTGTTCAAATCATTTGTCCCAGATGTGGGATATCATGTGGCAATGGTAAACTTTGCGTTCCGTGCTCTTCCGGTCATTATTTTTTTCTCCAGCCTTATTGCACTAACATACCATTTTGGAATTATACAGTTTATTATCAAATGGATAGCACGGGGGATGCAGAGAACAATGAAAACCAGTGGTGCTGAGACACTGAGCATATCCGCTAATATTTTCGTGGGTCAGACAGAAGCACCTATAATAGTGAGACCATTCATCGCCAGTATGACCCATTCAGAACTGATGGCTATTATGACCGGGGGATTTGCAACGGTTGCTGGAAGCGTACTGGCACTGTATGTTAGCTGGCTGGGATATATTGAAGGGATTGCTGGTCATCTTCTGGCTGCATCGGTCATGTCGGCCCCGGCAGCGTTAATGATCGCAAAAATAATATACCCCGAAACAAAAATATCACAAACAGCGGGGGATCTGAGAATCAGCCTCGAGAAACAGGATGCTAATGCCATGGATGCCTTAGGACGCGGAGCCACTGATGGTTTAAAATTAGCGGCAAATGTTGGCGCGATGTTGATAGCCTTTGTGTCTATCATCGCAATGATCAACTATATTCTCGGATTCGCTGATACATCCATGCAGGCACTATTAGGATTTATTTTTAAACCCCTTGCCTGGAGCATGGGTGTCCCCTGGGAAGAGGCAGGGATCATAGGATCTCTAATGGGTGAAAAAATTGTTCTAACAGAATTAGTTGCCTATGGGGATTTGGGGAATATACTTAGAGAGCAAGCTTTAACCGGAAAAGAGATTTTATCAGAACGTAGTGTGATCATTGCTAGTTATGCCCTTTGTGGTTTTGCGAATTTTGGTTCTATCGGCATACAATTGGGTGGTATTGGAGCTATGGCACCGGAACGTCGGAAAGACCTTGCAGAATTAGCTATTAAAGCCATGATCGGTGGAGCACTGGCTTCTTGGATGACCGCTACAATTGCTGGAATGTTGATCTGAAATATCTATGAAGCTACTCATCATGGGACCCCCGGGTGTCGGAAAGGGTACACAGGCTGAGCGTATCATAGAAGAATTGAATATTATTCATCTTTCTACTGGTGAAATTCTTCGTGATGAAATAAAAAATCAATCAGATGTAGGCATTAAAGCAAAACAATGCATGAGCGATGGTAAGTTGGTACCTGATGATGTATTATTAGATATTGTTCGTAACCGCATATCAAAAAAAGATTGCAATCATGGATATCTATTGGATGGATTCCCTCGTACTTTGCCGCAAGCCGAGGGATTGAAGGTTATTATGCATGATATTGGCCATAAGCTTGATGCTGCTGTCAGTCTAACCGCTGACGAAAATGAATTAATAAAAAGGTTGGTTATTCGCGGAAAAGATTCAGGAAGGAGTGATGACACCCCAGAGGTGATTCGCAAGCGACAGCAGATTTATTGGAAACAAACTGCACCACTGATAGATCATTATAAGAAAGATGGTCTGCTTAAGGAAGTGGATGGTTTGGGAAACATTCCAGAAATAACAAAACGGATCATGAAGGCATTGATATAATATGTTAAAAGTAGGATTAACGGGCGGAATCGGATCCGGAAAAAGTGAATTGAGCCGTTTTTTTACAAAATGGGGTGCTTACGTTTTTGACGCAGATAAGGAAGCAAAAATAATTATCGATACGAACGAGTCCGTCCAAAAAGAGATTATCGCTGAATTCGATACAAATATCCTGAACGCTGAAAATAAAATCAACAGAAAGAAACTGGCTCGGATCGCATTCCAGGATGAGGGTCACCAGTTGAGATTGAACAGTATAATACATCCATATGTTTTTCAGGAGATTGATAAACAATTCGATAATGTATCAAGTGCTAAAAAACATAAGATATTCGTCGTCGATGCCGCACTTATATATGAATCTGGTGCAGATACACACATGGATTTTGTGATCATTATTACATCACTATTACGTTTCCGGGCAGAGCGAGCAATAGGGCGTGGCAACATGACCCGGGAAGATTTCATGAAAAGGGTGGACCTACAATGGACAGATGAGGACAGGGCTCACATGGCTGATTTTATTATATCTAACAACAATAGTCTTGAAGGCCTTAAGAAAGATGCCCGTAAAATATTTGATGAGCTTATCTATTGAAACTCTATCGTATTCTATGTCTCAGAGATCTAGGTTTATCCAAGATCTCTTTGATTATAATTGCATCCTTTAAAGTGCTTGCATTGCTGAGTAGCCGTACTGCATTAATAGCTCCATGTTTGGAATGCTTATGCTTAGATCCTGGTGCTAAGAAAGATTTAGTTTTAAGGATATTATCTTCAAATGATTCTATTCCTTCGCTAATAGTTTCTAACTGATCTAACCTATCCAAATCATCATTTGAACCAGTATCAATTGCTTCATCTATGGGAAGATCCAGC
>DCMX01000122.1:0-536 GCA_002321855.1 Fidelibacterota bacterium UBA1611
TGAAATTGCCCATTTCACGGATGCAGCGAGATCTCACTGATTCGACCACACTTCGAAATCAAGGCGTGGCTTTAGGACATTCATATCTCGCGGTTCAAAATATTGTAAAGGGCTTAAGCCGTATCATGATTAATAAGGTAGAAATGTCCGCCGAACTTAACACACATTGGGAAGTAGTGGCGGAAGCCATACAAACTGTACTGCGAAAAGCAGGTCAGCAGGACGCCTACGAACAGCTAAAAACACTGACCCGTGGAGAAGCCATAAACGAAGAAATCATTGCTGAATTTGTGTCCGGTCTTAACATACCAGGTAATGATAAGGAGACCCTTCTGGCTCTTACACCTGTTTCCTATATCGGCCTGGCGCCCAAATTGGTGGACATGATCTAATGTGTGGTGTTGTCGGAATTATATCTACTCAAAAACCCGTTGCGGGAGAATTGTATGACAGTTTAATTCATCTTCAGCACCGGGGCCAGGATGCTGCGGGGATCATGACATATAATGAAAGGTTCCATATCAAGAAAGGCACCG
>DCMX01000122.1:917-4903 GCA_002321855.1 Fidelibacterota bacterium UBA1611
GGGGAAAGTTGGAATCGGCCATACTCGATACCCAACAGTGGGCGGATTCAGCATTGAAGAAGCCCAGCCTGTCCTGACCCATGTCCCCTATGGCATTGCTATGGCCCACAATGGAAACCTGGTGAATTATACTGAGTTGGCTAAGGAAGTAATGGAAAAGGACCGCCGCCATATTAATTCATCAGTGGATATTGAAGTCATTTTACACATTTTTGCACACGCTCTTGATCATCCCGGTTCTAATACAGATGGGCTCTCCTTTTTTGATCAGGTCTGCCATGCTGTTGATATGGTGTATGATCGTGTGGAGGGTGCTTATTCCGTGATCGGAACTATCATGAAGAAAGGGATGTTTGTTTTTCGAGATCCTCACGGCATCAGGCCTCTGGTGAAGGGAATTCGTAAAAACGATGATGGTACAACAGACCATATTTTTGCATCAGAAACAACCATGTTCTATTCCCTGGGGTTCGAGCCAGCTGGTAATGTACAGCCCGGTGAAATAATTTGGATCGAAGAAGACGGAACAACACACAGTCGCAAATCTCTAGATAAACAGTTTACTCCCTGTGTATTCGAGTATGTTTATTTTTCAAGGCCTGACTGCATCCAGAATGACGTTAGTGTATATCGCGCACGGCTTCGCATGGGGCAAAACCTTGCCATCCGCTGGAGAAAACATTATCCTGACATCGTCCCCGATATAGTAATCCCTGCTCCATCCACAGCAAACACCGCAGCTTTAAGTTTCGCCAATGAACTGGGTGTTCGTTATTCTGAAGGATTATATAAGAATCCTTTTATTGGGCGGACATTTATAATGCCGGGGAATGAAGAACGCAGAAGATCGGTTCGATATAAACTGGTACCCCAGGAATTCGAGATCCGTGATAAAAATGTACTAATTGTTGACGATAGTATAGTCCGGGGAAACACCAGCCGAGAAATTGTAAGAATGGTTCGGGAGTTTGGCGCTAAGAAGGTCTTTTTTATTTCCGCATGTCCACCGGTACGACACCCCTGCTATTATGGGGTAGATATTCCAACCAGGGACGAATTGACCGCTGCAAATAAATCTGTTGAAGAGATCAAAGAGTTCATGGGTGTTGATATCCTTATGTACCAAGATATAGAAGACCTTAAAGAAGCCGTCACCCGTAAAGGGGATCATAATATTGACAGGCCCTGTATGGCTTGTCTGGATGGCTGGTATGTCACCGGGGATATAGATGAGAAAACAATGGAAAATATTGAAACCCAGAGAACTAATGAAAGAGCTCAGTTATTATGAATGTTCTGCTTATCGGCTCTGGGGCAAGAGAACATGCAATTGCCAGAGCAATCGATAACTCCCAAAAAAACAGTTCTCTTCATTGTTTCGCATCAAATATAAATCCAGGGATTGCTGACGTGTGCTCTGGGCTTATTCTTGGTAATATTAATGACCCGAAAGCTGTTGTGGGATATGCAAAGGAAACATCTTCTACACTAGCAATTATTGGTCCTGAAAACCCCTTGGCCTCGGGTGTGGCAGATGCTTTGTGGGATGTGGGTATAAAAGTCGTTGGCCCTAAAAAGGACCTAGCACAGGTGGAAACATCCAAGGCCTTCACCCGTGATTTGTTGAAAGAATACAATATTCCTGGTGGACCCCATTACCAAACTTTTGATTCTATGGCTGGAGTGGATGATTTCCTTACTGAGCTGGGGGAAAATTACGTAGTTAAATATGATGGGCTTGCTGGGGGTAAAGGGGTCAAAGTTGCAGGTGACCATTTACAGTCCCACAATGATGCACTGGCTTATTGTATGGAATTGGTGGATAAGGGCGGTGAATTTGTAGTCGAAGAAAAATTTATTGGACAGGAATTTTCTCTCATGAGTTTCTGCGATGGCGAAACGCTTAAACATATGCCCGCAGTTCAGGATCATAAGCGAGCTTACGAAGGAGACAGGGGGCCAAATACCGGCGGAATGGGAACCTATTCTGATGCTGATCATTCTCTCCCTTTCTTAAAAGATTCTGATATTCAGGAAGCCCACACCATCAATATTTCCACAGCTATGGCGTTAAAAGATAAGTTCGGTGAAGGATACAAAGGTGTCCTCTATGGCGGATTTATAGCCACGGATAGTGGAGTGAAACTCATTGAGTATAATGCCCGCTTTGGTGACCCGGAGGCCATGAATGTACTTCCACTTTTGAAATCAGATTTTGTCGATATCTGTGTGCACATTGCTGATGGGACTTTAAAGAACACTGATGTACAGTTCCAAAATAAGGCTACCGTTTGCAAATATGCCGTGCCTGAAGGATACCCTGACAACCCTGTGAAAGGTGAACCTATTAATGTCTCCAGTGTTGAAAATTCTGGTGGATTATTTTACGCATCTGTGGATATTAAGAATGGTTCGCTGGTAGAAGCAGGCAGCAGAACTGTCGCTGTTGTAGGAATTGCCGATTCCATTGTAGAAGCAGAAGCAATCGCTGAAAAGGAAGTATCATCTGTGTCTGGCCCTCTTTTCCATCGCTCAGACATAGGTACAGAAAGTGTGATACAAGAACGAATAGATCACATGAACTCACTTCGATGATAAGACTGGGCGTTCTAGGTTCTACAAAAGGAACTGACCTTCAAGCTATATTGGGTGCTATTCAAGCAGAACAATTGAATGCGGCCGTTTCCGTTGTTCTTTCTAACCGGAAGAATGCATTTATTTTGGAACGCGCTCAAAATCACAATGTGCCCACCTTTTTCATTTCTCATCAATGGAAAAAAAGGGAAGAGTTTGACGCTGAAATGACACAGGTGCTTAAAAATCACAATGTGGATTTAGTTCTGCTTATTGGATTTATGCGAATATTATCTGATGATTTTTGTAGAGAGTGGCGTGATAGGATATTAAACGTGCATCCTTCTCTTTTGCCTAAATACGCCGGAGGAATGGACATGAATGTTCATGAAGAAGTCTTGAAGAATAATGATAAAGAAACCGGGTGCACGATCCATTTTGTTACTGACGAAGTAGATGGAGGACCTATCTTAATACAAAAAAAATGTGATGTTGAACCCAACGATACTGCCCAGTCACTAAAGGCTAAGGTCCAAGACCTGGAAGGAAACGCATTTTTAGAAGCGATTAAATTATTTGAAACAAAATATGTTTTTCACAATGGATAAAGAATATTTACTGGAAAAATTTAAGGATCACTCCGCATCAACCATGGTTGAAACTCTAGGCATAGAAGTAACCGATTTCGGAGATCAATTTATCTGTGGGAAAATGCCTGTAGATCACAGAACCAAACAGCCTTTCGGACTGCTTCATGGCGGAGCAAGCGTTGCCCTGGCTGAAACGCTTGGCAGTATGGGTGCTGGAATGCAGATTGATCTAAATACGCATGCTGTAGTTGGGATCGAGATCAACGCCAGCCACCTAAAGGCTGTTGCAGATGGCTGGGTGTTCGGCAGGGCTACGGCCGTCCGGGTTGGGAGAAAAATTCAAGTCTGGGAGATTGATATAACAGATGAACAAAAAAACACTATTTGTAAAAGCCGTTTAAGCCTTGCTGTAATTGAAAAAAATGATCAACAACCCAACGCTAAATAAAAATCCTGTTAAAATAGATCGAGCGCTTATATCTGTTTTTAATAAGACAGGTGTTATTGAGTTTGCCCAGGCATTAATCAAGCACGGTGCAGAGATCTTGTCTACTGGGGGAACCGCTGGGGTCCTTAGAGAATCGAGCCTGCCAGTCATTGACGTGAGTGACTATACCAATTTTCCTGAAATTATGGATGGTCGGGTCAAGACTATTAACCCCATGGTAGAGGGCGGCATTTTAGGTCTTCGGGATCAGCACGCCAAGGATGCTGAGAATAATGATATTAAATGGATCGATCTGGTCGTCTGCAATCTGTATCCCTTTTCTGAAACTATTTCCCGGGAAGACTGTACCCATGCATTGGCTTTAGAGAATGTGG
>DCMX01000122.1:5239-5750 GCA_002321855.1 Fidelibacterota bacterium UBA1611
TGGTGGACCAACCATGATCCGATCGGCAGCAAAGAATGTGGGCTGGGTTTCTGTAATTGTGGACCCTGATGATTATACCATCATCACCCATGAATTAAATACACATGGGGAAATTTCCTTTGATACGCGAAAACTGCTATCATCTAAAGCCTTTGGGCACACAGCCCAGTATGACACTTTAATCCATAATTATTTAAAAGATGAAAAATTACCAGAAAACTTTTCCATTACATTTCAAAAACATTCTGAAATGCGTTATGGGGAGAATCCACACCAGTCAGCCGCATCCTATAAGATTCCTGGCAATAATGAGGTAAATATTCTAAATGCAATAATTCATCAAGGGAAAAAACTATCTTACAACAACATTATGGACGCGGATGGTGCCTTAGCCTGTGTCCGGGAATTTGATGAGTCTGCCTGTGTTGTGGTTAAACACGCCAACCCCTGCGGTGTGGCTGTGGGAAACGATCTGTTGGATGTCTACAACCGAGCATTTAACGCCGATTCC
>DCMX01000221.1:0-1097 GCA_002321855.1 Fidelibacterota bacterium UBA1611
CTTTGGTCCTATACGCTCCCCGATGGTAGACAGTTTACTGATGCATTAGTAATGGATATCAACAAGAATGGCCAACCTGATCTTATTGCTACTGCTGCTCGGCAGCCAAAAAATGGAGATCGAAACTGGTTGTTTGTATTCCCCGGCACGAAAATGGGGTTTGAAAACACACCCGCTGTAGTAAATGATAAAGGATTGAATATAGATAATCTGAGGCCGATAAATCTGTCAAAAGTAGAAGGCCCCCCCGGTCTTTTATCTGTTTCTTTTGGAACCCCGGCACGTAAAACTTTAGTGTTTCATCCAGAGATTACCGATGCAGGAATAACCATTGATAGAGGTCGAATAATTTCTGATTCTTTAGTCCGAAATGGTTTTGGACATATGTATTCAGGCAGTTTTTCATCAGGTGGGAGGCATTATTTGGCCCAGTTCTCTACCGAATTAAACACACTTAAAGTTTCAGTGTTTGATGTAGACAAAGATTATCAGAATATTATAACTGAAGTATTACAGTTGGGTAATGCACGCGGAGTCATTGCGCAGGGGATTCAATCCTTTAATAGCGGCATGGACAAACAAGGATCAGGGCTATTGATACCGTTTGCGACAGGTCCTGTAAAATTATTAAATGTGAATGAGGATAAATTGGAGTTTATAGATTCCGATTTTTTTAGTAAGGATTTATTCCCCAAATTAATTAATCCTTCCGAATCTGAATTATTAGATCTCGTCAATTATAGAGTGCAATCTGGATTTTATCATGTCATCCAGCCCCATGCAAATTTTATGCGCGAAGATAGAGAACCAAAAACAATGTATAGGCCTAAAATATTGAGTGGTCCAACATTGTCCGATTATCTGAATGAAGTAGGGGTTGGGAAAAAATCAGTTCCAACGGAAAAGATTGATATCCCAAAGATTAACGATGACATGCATAGTTCGGATTGGGCCGCTGATGCTGGCATTGAGATTGAAAAAATAGATTCAAATATAGTAATGGAAAGTGCTGCTGGTGATTCATCAAAAATTGTTGCTGTTCCAGATACAGATAACGAAATACTAGCTTTTTCTGAAACGGTCAAAAAAGCACTGAT
>DCMX01000221.1:1486-9318 GCA_002321855.1 Fidelibacterota bacterium UBA1611
GATCTTTACTATATCTTGGTAATGACACCCGCAACGGTAACAAAAGATCGTTTCATCTTTGATGGTGAAGCACCTTTTGGTGTGGCTGTGAACCAAGTCCCATCAATGGGGGACCCGACACACTTTCAGCATAGTGTTTCTGCTAACTTGGCACATCTTCGACATGGGAATGAATATGATTTCGCATATACGCTTAAAGAAAATATCACTGACAGCGTTACAACACTGGTGATGGTACATGATATGCAAACTAATATTGTATTTTTATCTGTTTCTCCTATTCAAGATTCATTGTCCCAATCATACCAGCCGGAAGCTTTTGACCCAAAGCTTTTTGAATTCCCAGATTATTTCTTTGAAGGTTTTCCTATAAGCCTCGGAATGGATTTCACTGATAAGTTAATACGCTTCTCATTCAATGATCAAAGCGATAGCTCTCTTTATCAGGGTATTTATTTATCTGCAACTACACCATCAAGACCAGCACAATCTTTAGCAGTGTTTTTAGATGAAGGCATCCTACAAGCAATTCGTGGAGAAGTGAAAGTCAGGGAAAATGGATCCAAGAAAATCACAACAGAATTCGATATTTCTGGGTTTGTTGAACCAACAGTGATGTTTTCAAGGTTGGTTCAAGAAGATTTTCCAGACTCTTTGAAAAGGCGTTTGTTGCAAGGTGAATCAATGGAAGAACCCCTGTTTGGACCAGACGGAAGATTACCGAAGGTAATTCATGAAAGAAGATTGCCTGATGCCCAGTTTGGTCAACAAAACCCACCCATCCCAGTTAATCCCTTAAAAGGTATTTTCCCGGAAGGACAAGGAGTAACAACTCAAACAAAAGCTTCGGCAGAATCTCCAACGCCTCAACCTCAGGAGCCATCTGAGAAACCCGTGTCCCCTGAAACCCCTATTACGGAACCATCCAAACCGGATACTCCATCCGACACATTAAAACTTGAAGATGCTAAATCTATTCCATCTAATAAGATTGAAAACGTAGAACCAAAAAAATTACAGTTGGAAAGCACTACCTCAACACCTTCTAATACTATCGATTCCGGGGACAACAATTAATTCATGGTTTGAATATGAAGTTTTTTTATTCCATTTTTAGAAGAATAATTCTATTCGCAATTGTGGTCTGCGTAGCATGGTCTCAAAAGATTGTACATATGAATGGTGCGTACGATTTGGATGGTGACAACATGCTAGAGTTTTTAGCATTGGAATTGAACCCCGAAACCCATGTTTTTCCTACATCTGTTCGTTATTATGAGATTGATTCAGATAGTTATCAATCACTTATCTGGGAGTTTGAGCCACCAATTGAGTTAGAGGGATATTTTGTGGATGCACAAATAGGTGATTTAGATGGAAATGGTATTCCAGATTTGGTAATTGTTATGAATCTATCCCGGTTTGGGGCCAATGCCACCCCACATGTTTTTATTGCTGTCTATCAGTGGGACAATGAATCGTTCTCGGAAATACCATCTGCAACTTTGGATGTTGGGAAACAGGATCGTTCTTTGAGGTGTAATAATTTTGCTTTATTGGATAAGGATAATGACGGTGACCAAGAGTTGGTTTTATCTTTAGGAAGCCCTTTCCGTGGTTTTGCTTTTGTGGATGTCAATTCGCAAGGGCAATTAGTAATGTCCAAAAAAATTCGACCAGATGATCTTCTTGTTGGCTCAGGGCTTCTTTATGCTGCTGTTTTAGACTATGATAATGATGGGTATGAGGATTTGCTAGCAATTAGTCCGGAGGGGAATGTGATTAAAGCACAACCCTTTTATAATATTGGAGGAGTATTTGATTCCGGACATTTAATCCGTAAAAAATTTGATGGTGTTAATGGGATTTTGCCTCGATCATTTAAGCTTACGGATTGGGATGCAGATGGGTTTAAAGATGTGTTAGCGCCATTTAGTTCTGGTGATATTATAGCTTTCACACTTACCCCCGCCACACTTGTTGTGGATAGGGTTCCTGTACAACCGGGACCATTAACTCAGATAGATGTTGCTGATTTTAATCAGGACACATTTCGTGACCTGCTAATGCTCTCTGCGGATATTAATGCTTTAACCCTTATCTCTGGGAAAGATGGAGGTGTAGAAGGTGTGCGGAATGCAATGTCCAAAGTTCCTACCGATATTCAAGTGTTTGCAATGATTCCGTTAACAAAAATGGGACAATATACCGGTAGTGTACTGGTGTCTGGATGGAGTGGAAAGGAAAATTCAATTTATGTGCTTGATCTCGGTGAAAAATCAGCGCAATATGATCAAGGATTTTTACTGAGTTCTGAGTTTATTTCTGAACAATTACCGGAACTACTTTCAAATGTGAACGAAGTAAGACCAGAGATCCCTGAGATTTATGTTGAGGTCATCCCCGAACAAGCACCTCAAGCCCCACAACCGGAAAAGGAAATCATATTTGAAATGGGAGAACAGCCCGATAAATGGGTCCCAAGAGCATTAGAACCAACAGTAGCTGAAGGGAAGGTATTAAAGGAACAACCTAAATCAATACCACCAAAAAAAATAAGCCGAACTCTGGAAACCCCCAAGAAACCTAGGCCAAAGGAAACACTCGGACAGCGATTACCAAAACATGTTCTTCCGCGATATGTTTTGACCCTTAATCAACAGTTTGAATACTTGATTCTCAGGGATAGTACTGAAAGGTTTCATAGTTTTCGTTGGCAAACACCTCCACCAAAAGGAATGTTCTTTCATTATGAGACAAGAACAATTCGCTGGGTGCCTATAGATGAACAACTGGATGCATTCCCCTTAACCTATTTTCTGCGAATCAAGGTAGATGAAATAATGGAACCTATCTCGGCGTCTGCTCAGCCCCAGAAGGAATATAAGACCGTTCCAGTTTTGGAAAGTAGAGATGAAAATCTCTGGTTATATGTCAATGATCCCCCTATGTTTTTGACTCAACCCTTAGGAACAGAATTTGTTGCGGGGGGTGTTTTTCGCTATGAACCTATTGTCCGAGACCGCAATCGGGATGCTTCAATACAGTTTTATCTTGAAATAGGACCACCTGGGATGACTATTGAAAATGGTGTATTGAGCTGGAAATCGGACAGTATTAGTGCTGAAACATATGACGTTCGACTAGTTGTTTCAGATGGGTTTGATCGTGATATTCAAGAGTTTCAACTATCTGCTAGAACAGGGATAAAAATATTGTCTAAAGCTCCGACCATGGCAACAGTTGGTGAAAAATATCAGTATGATGTAAAAATATGGCGTCAGCGTACAAGCCAAGCAGCAAAATATAAATTATTCTATGGGCCAAGTGAAATGGCCATCGATGAAAAAGGTATTTTATCCTGGACACCTACTCCTACGCAGATAGATACTGTAAAATATGCGGTTGTAACAATCCATGGAGTAGCTTCAGACACGCAGTTTGTGGACATATTTGTAAATCATCCCCCCATCATACAAAAAGCCCCACCACCCATGACAAAGATAAATGTTAGAGGAGTCTGGGATTTTGATCTACAAGCAACAGACCCCAACAAGAATGATAAGTTGATTTTTACTGCTCATGTTCTACCAGAGGGTATGCGCATGGATCCATATACAGGCCGCTTGCACTGGGAGCCAATGGTTTCTCAAATCGATTTTCATAGACTTAAGATAGAAATATCTGACGGATATTTAAGCCAGTTTATCGAATCAGAATTTTTTGTTAATGCGCCAGTTAAAATTGTATCGGTCCCGACAATGACCGCTACTGTCGGAGATGAATATGTTTATAAACTTATCACGGTGGATAGAAATAATGGTTCGCTTCTTCCTTTCAAGAGAGTTGTAAAAGTTGATGATGTAAACAATACCAGAATTTATTCGATTAATATTTCAGATGATGTTGCCATTCAAAATATTGATCGCTATTTGGGTGATTGGTATAATGCCAATGCTGTTTATTATGTAGACCCAAACTACCCGGCTGATACCCTTGTTTCTAGGCTTAATATGAAGCGATATGTACATTCTGTCTTTTTTGAAGATGAGAGACTATGGGTTCTAATATCGACATTAAATGGACGAACAATCAAAATAAAGGATTTCTTATGGGAATTCTTTCAGGGGAACAAAGGAAAGCCCCCACGAATTATTGTGGAAAGAGTTAGCCCTATGCGTTTCACTATGACTGAGTTCCCGAATGGGATGGAAGTGGACGAATCATCTGGAACGATTCGCTGGACCCCAAAAAAGAAACAAATAGATACTCATCGCATTTCGGTTGTCGTTTCTGATGGATATACAAAAGATGAACAGACCTTTGAAGTTTACACGAACCATTTACCAACTATTGTATCAAATCCGCCAAGGATGGCTTTAGTTGGGGAATTGTTTAAGTATCAGTTACGTGTTGAGGATTTAAATAAAAATGCAAATCTTAAATACACAATGGTAAAGGGTCCTCATGGTATGCAAATGGATAAGAATGGAAAGATTCTATGGGTTCCAAAGGCAGCACAAATAAATTATAACAACTTTGAAGTAGCCGTCACAGACGGATACGGGTCAGACTCTCAATCCAGCCGAATTTTTATCAATAATCCTCCAATGATTATTTCGACTCCGAAACCAGTAGGATTAACAGGACATACTTGGCGATATAAAATGACTACAGAAGATTTGAACGGGGATAGGGTTACCTATCGTGCGGTACGACTACCAAAATTTGCCAAGTTTGACCGTAGAAAAGGATTATTAGAGTGGACACCCCGAAAAAATCAAGATGGCGCCAATGATTTTATTTTGATGGCAGTTGATGAACATGGTGCTACCACTACCCATGATTTTCAAGTTCATGTTTTCTATGATCCAAGTGCTAAACAGCTAGTGAATACCGGATGGCCATTGATGCTGACATTTGTGGGTGTTGTTTTTGCTTGGGGTGCTGGTCAGATTTAATTGTTATAAAAAAGGTTGTAGATAATGCTCTAATTTCGATTTTGGATGGAACTCCAATCTGATTTTTACTGCGTATAATGGAATATTGAATTTGAAACCACTTAATTTGATTAAGTCTTTTTCAGTGGTTATCAGGTAATCCGCTCCATTGGCTTTTGCCATTTGCTCTATTTTTTTAATGTCTAACCTATTGTAATTATGATGGTCGGGGAATATTTTTTCCCCACATATTATCATTTTTGTCTGGTTTAGGGATGCTATGAATCCTTCGGGGTCTCCAATAGCTGAGAAAATGTAAATTTTACAATTCTTTATGTTTTTTAAATATATTTGATCGTTTGTGATAGACCGAAACGTTTTATCCAATTTTATGGTGTTTTTGATTATAGGTAATCCGGTCTCTTTCATTTTACGGATTAGAAGACCCTGTGGTTTATGAATATTTATTTTGGTCAAAACTAAAATGTCGGATCTTGATAGATGGTACCAGGGTTCGCGCAACGACCCATAAGGTAGAAGCTTTTGATTTTGGATGGTATCCTTTGAATTGATTAGCACTATATCAAGATTTCGATACAGTGCTCTATGCTGAAACCCATCATCCAAAATAATAATATCTAGTTTGAATTTTTTTACTAGTACCATTCCACCACGATATCGTAGCTCATCTACTACAATAGGAACATTGTTCAGGTTATGGGCGAGCATGAATGGTTCGTCTCCTACATCTTGCCACAATTTTGGTTTTGTTTTCCCATCAGTAACTATCACTGTACCCGTGGTTTTCCGTCCGTAACCTCGGCTAACTATACCAACACGCATTCCTCTTGACTGTAAATATTTAGTTATATACTCTACAAAGGGGGTTTTGCCAGTTCCACCCATGGAGATATTGCCAACGCTTATTACAGGACAAGGTAGTGACCGAGTGACAAAAAAACCAAAATGATAAAATAAATTTCGCCAGTAAATAAGACCCCAATAGAACAAAGCCAAAGGGAACAGAATAAATACCAAATATTCCTTAGATATTCTGTTTATTTGCATATTCTAGATTACTATGTTCTATATTATTCATTCCTTTGATAAAATCTTGTTTGCACTGATCGAAATCCATATTCTTTTCAAAAAAGATAGGACTACCATATTCCATGAAAATAGTACCAAATGGTTTTTCAATATAAAACGTGTCCCAGTTTATAAATTCCCAGTTTTGAGTTGAATGAACAGCAACAGGAACAATAAAAGCGCCAGTTTTTTTTGCTGCCTGAATAACACCTGGTTTTGGGATACGCGGTGGGCCTTTGGGGCCATCAGGTGTAATAGCGAATAATACTGGTGGGTTTTGTAAAACTTGCACCAGCTCAATGAAGACATCTGGTCCACGTTTTGAGCTTGACCCCCTTAACAAACGCCACCCCAGATTATGACCAATTCTGGAGAGGATTTCAGCATCTCGATGAGTACCAGCCAATCCATAGTACCCATTTCCAGATAAATGCATAAATGGAGCCAGTAAATGCCCATGCCAACAAGCAATAATCACCGATTGTTTTTTTTCTAGTAGAGAAATATAATGTTCTGTCCCTCTGATATTCCATCGGTTTGTACCATACAGGAGCTTCAGTATCCATTTCCCTATAAATGATTGAAGCCGAGATTTAACTATATTATCAAATACCGGCATTGATTTATAGCTTTTCTATAATTGCTTTTGCAGCTCTTTTATAAACACCCGATTCACCTAGTGCGTTTCTTATGAGTTGGTAGCCATTCAATATTTTTTTTCTTTCCAAACATTTTTTGTCCAATAAAGGGATGATATTATTGACAAGGTTGTTTGGTGTCATCTTGTATTGAATTAATTCATGAACAATCTGTTCTCCAGCAATCAAGTTGACCATTGATATATGAGATACGTTAGATAAATATTTTATGATTATCCAGGAAAAAAAAGACATCTTATAGCATACGACCATGGGTATTCCTTCTATTGCGCACTCTAAAGTAGCCGTTCCCGAAGAAGTAATAGCTACTGTTCCAAAGGCCATTGCTAGTCGAGCTTTATTTTCAACAGTGATGTGGTCTGGCAATGGATCCAGAACAACCGTTGGTGCTTTTCCCACTACAGCCTGCAAAGATGGGACCTTTTTTTGTAAAAGGTATAGGGTTTTTAAAAAAATTGGCCAATGCTGGTCTATCTCTTGTTGTCTGCTTCCTGGGAGCAATGTGATAATAGGATGGTTTGGGTCTAGATTGTGCAAATTCAAAAATGTTGTTCGTGCTTTTTTCACTGGCGGTCGATCTGCAAAGGGATGTCCAATATAGTTTATCGGTAGACCTCTAATCTCAAACCATTCCTTCTCAAAGGGGAATATGGAAAGAGCTTGATTCAATAGGGGTTTCATTTTTTTCACCCTTTTTTCTCCCCAGGCCCATGCTTGTGGTAAGATGAAGTAGGTAATAGGGATGTCTAGTTTTCGAATTTTTTTTGCAAGACGCAGATTAAAACCAGGATAATCAATAAGAATCACTCGATCCGGCATAGTATGTTTGATAGTTTCAACAGTTTCATCCAAAATATGAAACATGCGATGCAGATTGTGTATTACTTCAGAAAAACCCATAATTGATAGATTATTAACATGTTCGATAATTGTTACCCCCACCGATGCCATTTCATCACCACCATGTCCAACAAATAAAATATTTGATTGTCCTTTTTTCATGGCTGAAACTAATCTAGCACCATGAATATCTCCGGAAGGTTCCCCCGCAACAAGAAAAATAGTTTTTTGAAGGGAATTCATAACTATCTGTATTAGTTCAACAATTTGTTTTTAAAAGAATATCGGTTTAAATATTATAATT
>DCMX01000221.1:9731-12911 GCA_002321855.1 Fidelibacterota bacterium UBA1611
TTTTTCCAGGCATTTAATCGGGGAATTAATCGTGGAACATTATCACTATAGATTTTATATGCGCTACTGAACTTTAGGGTTAGCGTTTCTTCTTCAAGAGAGATAATAAGAGCATATTGTAAAATAAAAAAAGTTATTGTTAAGAGTAGTAAATACCACATCCAAGCTCCCCCAGAAACGAATACCATACCAATATAAATAACTATATTCCCCAAGTATAAAGGATTTCTTGTCCGAGCATATGGTCCTGCAGTACAGAGGGCGGGTGCTCCGACCGTTGTTGTCCGCGTAGCGCCACCAGCATATCTTACTGCATGGAGCCGTATTACCTCTCCTATTAGAACCAATAATAATCCTATATGAAAATAAGGTACCGCTGGTGACGAAAAATGGATAACTATTAAAACAATGGGAATGGGTGTAAAACTTCGATTCTTAAAAATAAATCTTCTGATATCCATTAATGAATATCCTGAATGATCATATCATGAATTTTTATGGCTATGGCTAAAGCAGTACGCCCAGCAATTCCATCTACAATAGGAGTTTCTTTCCCAGTCAATGAGAGAACAAAATTCTTGAGTTCAAGTTGCAATACGTCTTTTTCATCAATCGAAGGTTTTTCATATGCGATGAGTTTTTTATCTCCATTGTACGTAAATGAAGCTGTTTTCAATGCTTCAGAGCTATCATCAGGTTTATCTATAACATGGTATATTTCTGTGAGCATTAACAATAGATCGATTGTCGCATACAGATTTTTTTGAAATAGTTTAATTTTACGGACCTTATTCTGAGAAATTCTGCTTGATACGATACTAGCTACTGTTCCATTTTCAAATTTTATTCTGGCATGTGCAATATCCACTGAGTCAGTCAGAATTGAAACACCACTAGCGCGAATGTTTTTAATCGGAGATTTAACTATCGATAGCAAAATATCAATATCATGAATCATAAGGTCAAGTACGACAGGGACATCTGTTCCTCTCACTGTATAGGGAGCCAGCCGTTGAATTTCTACAAATTTTGGGGTGATTTTATAAGGTTTTAGTGCACTTAGTGCAGGATTAAACCGTTCGATATGCCCTACCTGAACCAATACATTTTCTTTTTCAGCAAGTTTCAATAAATGATCGGCCTCTTCCAGTGTTTTAGTGATAGGTTTTTCGATAAATACATGACAACCTTTGTTTATGGCTTGTTCAGCTACGTGTTTGTGTGTTTCAGTGGGTGTTACGACCGAAACCGCATCACAAATCGTTAATAAATCCGAAAGGTTATTAAATGAAGTTGATTTGTACGTGTTAGCAACTATATTAGCCTTTTTTGAATCAATATCATATAGACCGGCAAGGTTCACATCGTTAAGCAACTTGTAGTGTTTAACATGGTGTTGCCCCAAATGACCTACACCAATAACGCCCACGACAGGTTTTTCATTCCTCATAATAGCTGGAAAAATTACAGATTTCAATCGCCATGCAAAATTGAAGATATAAATAGATAAAATCCCATTATATAGTAATATTAAAAAAATCGGAAAAAACTTGCATTTGGTATGAAAATCAGGCAATTTGGCAAGTAATCCGTAGGTAAAATTGGAGTTTCGTTATGGCTAACGACATAAAGTCCGGGATTGGTTATATCATTCCGGCAGCGGCCGTCGTAGGCTTTTTCACTACCCTCCTTCTGGGAGAATACTTGCTGAGCATTGTAATTGCAGTGGCTGGGATACTTGTATGGTTTGTATACATGCTTGTAATGGAGTCTTCACCACCACCCAATCTGGGGAATCTTATAATACTCTTTGGCACATTACTTTCACTTGGCATATTTATGGGCTTTGGTGTGGTCCAGAATATGTGGGGCGGTATAGAGTTCCAAACAGAAGGAGCCCTGTTTGCGCTGGTAATCTTATTTTTTTCCATTCTGACCGGGATGCTGTTCAGGAATCAGACCTTTTTCGACCAGCCTGTTACTTCAGCCGGTGGCTTAACGAACCGCGAAAAACAATGGGTACAAAAGGCTTTAAAACAAAGTAATGAAAAAACGGATGATGTTGAACCAAAGGTCATTGTGATGAAACAGACTGAGGAAAATATCAAAACTGATGATTCTACCAGCCACGATGAAGAGAACACTCCCTATAATAATCCCTATATGTATGCATACCCTCCAGAATATTATTATGATGATGAATATGATGAAGAGTATGATGAGGATGAAGACGAATAAATTACGTTTGAAATAAACTATAAAAGCCCCAGATATACTGGGGCTTTTTTGTTAAGGGTTGCTTATAAAAAGATGATCATTAATCTTTTGATATAGGATCAGGGGAATCTTATATAGCTATATATTATAAAGAAAATAGATACAATCCCCATCCCTAACAAAATAGGATTTACCTTCTTGTCGTGTTAGGCCTTTTTCAGAGACAGCCTGTTCTGAACCGTATTGTACCAATGCTTCATAGGGATAAATCTCTGCTTTGATAAACCCTCGTTCAAAATCGGTGTGGATTTTCCCAGCTGCTTGCACTGCTGTTGTTCCCTTTTTGATTGTCCAAGCCCGGACTTGTTTATCTCCAGCAGTGAAAAAGGTCTGTAAGCCCAACAATTCAAATCCAGCGCGAATAACTTTATTTAAACCAGGTTCTGACAAACTATATTCTGCTAAAAAAATCTTTTTTTCTTTTTCTGGAAGTAATGCTATTTCTTGTTCGATCGTTGCACAAATACGGATTGCATTGTTACCCTCGCTTTTAGCAAGGTCAAATAAAACTTTAACATTCTTATTCTTATTATCGTACATGATTTCGTTGTCATTGACATTTGCGATATATAGTATGGGTTTTCCACTCAATAGCTGTAAGGAACGAAAAAATACAAGCTCGTTATCATTGGCATGAAATGTTCTTGCTCTGTGTCCAGCATTGCAATGTTCTATGAGCTTGTTTAAAACCCCCAGTTCACGAATAATTACTTTATCACCGGATTTGGATAATTTTTCTTTTTTAGACCTTTGTTTCTCTAAGGTATCCAGATCTCTAAGAATGAACTCTGATTTTATTGTTTCTACATCTCTTATCGGATCAATATTGCCATCAACATGACCAATATTGTAATCTTCAAAACAACGCACAACTTGGATAATAGCCTGGGTCTGTCGTATTTG
>DCMX01000221.1:13296-15199 GCA_002321855.1 Fidelibacterota bacterium UBA1611
CCAGCAATGTCAAGAAATTCAACTGTGGCGGGTATAATTATTTTAGGTCGGTAGATTTTTGCGAGTTCATAAAGACGTTGATCAAACAACTCTACATTCCCGATATGGGGAGTGATTGTACAAAAAGGATAATTTTCAGCCGGGACAGAAGAAGCTGTCAAAGCATTAAACAAGGTAGATTTCCCGACATTAGGAAGCCCGACAATTCCACATTGGAGAGACATTTTATGTAATAGATAAATGAATAACGGTAGACCAGTTAAAATGCATCCAGGCCAGGATTCCCACCAAAATCATATATAAGATTCTCGAACAATCCTACTTGAAGACTTTTTGCAGAATAAATGATTCGGTCATCTGCATATAATTCAGCATCACCCCAGATGACACAAGACGGTTTTTTAACAAGTTTTTTTATATCAATTTTATAAGTTACTTTTTTATGGTATGGACGTACCTGACCCCTAAATTTTACGTCCGAAACCCCTAAGGCCCTTCCTCTGCCTTTTGCCCCGCTCCAGGTCAGAAAGAACCCAACAAGCTGCCACATACCATCTAGACCCAAGGAACCCGGCATAACAGGATCCCCCTTAAAGTGACAATGGAAAAACCATAAACTTGGATTGATGTCAAGTTCAGCAGAAATCTCTCCTCTCCCATATTTTCCGCTATTTTCACATATATTCAATATTCGATCGACCATTAACATCGGCTCTTGCGGGAGTTTGGCATTTTCTTTCCCAAACGTTTTTCCTGCTGACATTTCAATTAATTCATTTTTTGTATAGGAATTCTGTTGTCCCATAAAACAATTTCCTTTGCTCTTAATTTGTGATTGGAGAGTACAAAATTATTTTGAAGGAATGAATCATCATTTCAATCGTTATGATTATGATGAAACGGGTAAATTGATACTTAAATGTCGGAGGCAACATGTCTAATTGGGTTTTAATTCTTGGTGCATCTACAGGGCATGGTGGGGCAACAGCCGTCAGATTGGCTAAGGATGGATATGGTATCCTTGGTTTCCATTTTGACCGTGGTGATGCAAAAACAGAGGCAGAAGAAACTATCAGTAAGGTTAGAGAATTAAGTGGTGGGGAATGTCATTACTGGAATACAAATGCTGCTGCTGAGGAGAACATGGATAAATTTATTCCCAAGATCAAAAAGATTATAGGGAAAAAACCATTGAAACTTTTACTCCATTCAATAGCTTTTGGAACAACAACCAACTTTTTTGGAGAAAAACCTGTCACACAGCGACAAATGGACATGACAGTAAATGTGATGGGCAATTCATTGTTGTATTGGACGCAAAAATTGCATAGAGCAGGTTTATTAGGACAAGGGTCCAGGATAATGGGACTGACCAGTGAAGGTAATTATATGGCTATGGATGGGTATGGACCCGTAAGCGTGGCCAAAGTTGCAATGGAAGCTATTATTCGACAAATTGGCTGGGAGCTAGGTGAGCATGGAATTACAGCTAATGCTATACAAGCTGGTATTACACCCACACGAGCGTTGACAAAGATAACTAAGAAATGGGAAACATGGGTAGAAAATACAAAAATCCGAAATCCAATGCGCCGTACAACCACACCAGAAGATGTTGCAAACACTATTTCATTATTATTACATCCAGAAGCGGATTTTATTAATTGTTCAGTCATTTATTGTGATGGTGGTGAACATCGTTCAGGGATTTTTTAAAATAATATTGATAAAATATATCTTACTGATAAAATCCATTTAGTTGTTGTTTTCATATTATGGATTTGATTCTTTTTCTACAGCAATTTGATTTCCCAGTTGTTATTTATGTGTTCAAGGGTATCACTCTTGTAGGTGATCCCGAGTTCTACTTTATTGCGTTGGCTGTGATTCATTTTTTCTGGCG
>DCMX01000221.1:15587-20716 GCA_002321855.1 Fidelibacterota bacterium UBA1611
GGTTTGAAAGAATTCTATAGTATTTCTCGACCTCCGGAAGAGTTATTTCTAATCACTGCGACTGGCCATGGTTTTCCCAGTGGCCACGCTCAGGTATCAATTGTTTTATGGAATTATATTGCTTGGCGCCTGCAAAACTTTTTCTGGCCAACACTTCTCGTTTTGTTGATTGGCATGTCCCGCGTCTATTTAGGAGTACATTATTTTGATCAAGTGTTGGTTGGTTGGTTGGTCGGGTTTGCAACTGTGGTGCTTGGGATTATTACAATAGATTATATTCAGGGGAAGCTGGTACTAAACAGTCATGAATCTTGATTCAAAGCTAATTTTTCTTGAATCAACTCGACCAGTTCATGAGTGTCTTTTGATGGCTGAAGTTCAAAACTATTCTTTGCTTCTTCCAGAGCATACTCCCACCAGCCCTTTTTTGTATATGCAAGGGCAAGTTTGAAATGTGCCGTACCGAGTATCTGGTATTCTTCTCGTGTTAACTTGCTGTAATCGGCTGGGAACATACGATCCACTTCCCGAAATTCTGTAATAGCTTCATCAACCAGGTCTTTTTGAAGATACCAATTACCTAATTCTAAATGCCGTTCCGGACTATCCTGACAAGCACCCATAAAAAATATAATTAAAATTATTAATACTATTTTCAAGTGATGTGACATAAATATCATAATTTCTTAATATGAATTTTCCATTGCATTAACTCGAAAATCAAGAAGAAAATCCATCGATATGTATTGAAGTCTGTTTAACATGCTGTGGATCAAACACTAAGAAATGGAGTAGTAAAATACCTATAAATAAACTACTCCCCAATACATAGAACGCAATCATATATGCTCCCTGGTCTATTAAGATCCCAATCCCAATTATATATATCATAACAAATGGTGCGAGAAAAGAATCAATAAGCGCCATATAGGATTTTGTGTCCCTATTTTCAGCAAAATCATAAACCAAATTCATGGCTGATGGCATGAAAGCACCCTGTCCAGCTCCGATTGCTATAAATATTCCATATACCCAATTCATATCTTGAGCAAAAATAGCTAAAAGAACGGCTAATAAATGACTGATATAAGCTACCATCATACTAGATTTATGGCCCCATTTATCCCCCATCTTTCCTACTACGTAACTGGTAGTACCCGATGCTATAACATTTAATATTGTAAAAATTCCAACTTCGCTTATATCAAAATTAAACTTATGTTGACAGTAGATCGCATACAACCCCATCCCGGGTAAACTGGCACAATAGAAAATCCGTGAAAAAAGGTATTTCTGGAAATTCTTGTGTCCCCAAATGATTTGTTTCAGCTCACTGATAAAATCCTTGATTGTTTTATTGCTGTAGGTTTCAGGTTTAGGCTTAGTACGATAAAAAATAAAAAGTAATGTTCCGATACTAAGACTACCAAATAATATAAAAAATCCAACCCCGAAATTTTGTGGGAAAGGGATACTACTGGAAAGTAATGCACGCAGTGCAAATCCCCCGATGAGACCACCTAAACTATTGAACGCAAATCCAATACCAAAGAACTGTCCCCGTTCTGATCGTAATGTAGCTTTATTCAAAAATTCTGCCCAAATAGGGACAATGATTCCAATGGCAAGCCCATAAAGCAGGAAATAAATAAAATATACCATCCAGGCTGATGAAAAAGTTTCCAGTTTAAAATATGTAAAAGTAAAACCCATTATAAAGGACACAGCAAGTATTACGCAGTGAACAAGAATGACAGCACGTTTAATATTTCGAATATTTCGGCCTAGTGCGGCAATAACTAACATGGGCAAGGCAATAAGAATCGAGAAAAGACCGGGTGAAGACATAGCAATATTTTCTGGTGCGCCTAACGTTCGCAGGAAAAGTGGGATTATAGCATAGATAGTGTGAAATGCCACGCCAAACCCCCAGAAAAACTCGTGAAAGATATTATATCTTAAGTTGTGATTGTGATCTGCAAGTGTGAATTCAGTCATTTCTCTTTTCCTGGGCCAAAAGTGTCATGGAACCAAGAATCAGTGTCGCACCTATAATTTGCGATAGTGAAAGTATACGTCCACGTACTACCCAATCGATGATGACTGCAGATAGAGGCCAGGTCAGTTCGTAAAGCGTGGCATGTGAGGCTGGTAAATGCTTTAATCCATAATAGTATATGAAAAGAGCGACTGCTCCAGTTGATAATACAATTAAAATCATTATTCGCCATTGATGAGGATCAAGCGAAATATGTACTACGCCACCTTGAGTTATTACAAGTATAATCAATGCCACTATGGCTGTTAATAGTAAACGCAGGGCTGTGACAGTGGTGAATGGGAGCTGTTTTAAAGCATGTTTCCCCAGCACAGTGGAGCTACCCCAGCAAAAAGCGGCTAAGGTGGCTAGCAGGGCAGCGATGAGTGTTTTTTCATCCCAATTCGCCATGGGCTCGGTGCCAAAGGTGACCAGATATCCTCCGGCCATTGCCGCCCCGGCTAGAAGAAGAAATTTTTGGGTAATTTTTTCTTTCAGGATAATCGATGCCAGAGCAATAGCAAAAAGCGGCTGGAGCTTCTGTAGCAATACTACCACCGAAAGATCGATATATTGTATATAACTTAGAGCTTTGGTATAGAAGAAGGTTCCCATGATCCCACCACAGATGGAGATCCACAGCAGCGAGATCCAGCCCCGCTGACCGATACTCCGGATTTCGTTCCAACTCCGGAAAAGCAAAGGAAAAAAGATAATTGCCCCCAGAGCGTGTTCTAAGGTAATAATGAGAAAAGAGGATACAGAATAAAGTTCCTGCCTGAGAAATCCATCCATGCTCCAAAGCAATGCCGCAATGATCACAGCTATAGGTGGGGTAAATCTTTTCATTTTTGAATTACAATTTTTCCAGGCTTAACTTTTTAAACTAAAAAGTTTTTTCTTAACATTTTCCTAATAAATATGTGCTTTTTATATTGTGCTGTTTAATGGTTTTCCCAACATATGGGGAAAAGAGAATGAATCATTGAATCACCTTGCTTAAAAGTAAGTTCGGGAAAAGGAGGTGACGTTTTCCCGGGCCGTTCAGCAAAGACAGTATCATCTCCCAACCAGCGGGAGGAGAAGGCCCTGCGCCTATTGGATCGTTGAAGATTTCCAGCTCCCGAATGAAGGGTTTTAAAGTGGAACACAATGCAATCTCCCGGCTCTAGGTCCCATGACAAGATGTCGTATTGATCGCGATCAGATTCAATATCAGGAATGGGATCAAAACTTTTGGGTTTGTAATCATATTCTTCATGGGTTAGAAATTTTTTTGGCATGAACATTTTCCCCCATATGTGAGATCCGGAGATAAATTCTAAACCATGCTCTCTTGGAACAGGGTCAAGAGGTAGCCAAATACTACCTACCTGCTCTCCATCCACACAATAGTAGGGTTGATCGTGGTGCCACGGTGTTTTTTCCGATGTTCCTGGTTCCTTGACTAAAATATGCTCATGAAAAAGCCGGATCTGACGACTTTGTGTCAATTGCCCCGCAATCTTTGCTGCCGGTGAATTAAATAGAAATTCTTGGTATTCAGGAATCCTTTGCCAGTTGCAATAATCATCGTAGAAATCCCCTTTTTTATCTTTTGGAGTATATTGACAAGCATAAGGTCCTGGGTCTTTTCGATTCTTCTCTATCCCTTCAGCCAAAAGAGAAATCCATCCTATGTTAAATACCTTTTTGAGTAAAATGGCTCCTTTTTTGGAGTATTCTTGGATTTGGGAATCAGTGATCAACCTTGATTTACCCGGCCATAGAATAATTGTTGTACTTCCGGACTGTTCATAACGTTTGGCCTATCCTTATAACACAGTGTTCCCACATAGCGAGTTGTTTCACCTATAACCGGTGTAACGCGGTGTAGCGAATAAAATCCTGCAAAAATAAGTAAGTCTCCAGGTTCAACATTCAAAGGCACTAACCCCTCATCAGAACCATTCAGTATGGCTCCCAGTTTTGAATAATCATCTGTATCGAATTTTCGCAGATCAGGAACACATTCAAATACTCCGCCAGCTTCAGGTTTTTGTATTAGCAGAGTAATCGTTACTTGGGACTCATCGTAGTGCCAACCATGGTTTTGATACTCATTCATTACATTCAATGTGAGCGCTGCCATGGGGTCTGCCATACGATAAAGCGTGTGTCCTAAAATTGCAGATAAAAAGGTTATAAGGGGATACCAATTGTATAATTGGTGTAAAGCATCTGCAGGGTCCATGAGATCATAGGGAATCGAATTGAGAGATGTATCTTGTCTTATCCTTAATGGATGATCAACAGGCAAAGAAACATCATCCTTTTCAAAAAAAACATTATGGTTGTCCTTGCAAAAATGAGATTTATTTACAATATGCTCAGTTTCTATCACCATTCTATCGAGAATGGACTGGTGAACAAAATTCTTAAGTATGCATGCACCTGTTTCATTCAACGACTTTTTACTTATATTGACAAGCTCTGTCCATGTTTTTGATTCCGGCTGACCCAGAGGGTATGTGTTCCTATCAAGAAAATCTGCTGGGGTTCTATGTGTCATAACAAGATAATATAAAGTATTTTCATCATTCTCTTGAAGATTAAATTCCTGTTCTTATTTTTAAATGAATGAAAAAGACCAACACGTAAAACTTAAGCGCCAACTTGGATTGTTTGACAGTTCAATGATGGTAATTGGCATTGTTATCGGTTCAGGTATTTTTATGACCACTGGACTCATGGCTGATGCACTGCCCTCAGCTTCATTGATCTTGATTGTATGGATTTTAGGTGGTATTCAAATGATAGCAGGTGCCCTTACATTTGCAGAATTAGGCGCTGCAATGCCAAGAGCCGGAGGTCAATATGTATATTTACGAGAGGCATATGGGCACTTGCCCGCTTTTCTTTTTGGCTGGGTTGCCTTTAGTGCTTATGTGACAGGAACCAATGCAGCTATAGCTGTTGCTATTGCAGAACATTTAGGTTCGTTTTATCCGAGTCTTTCAACACACTCTAATTTAGTAAATATTGGGAATTTTGGGATCTCTGTGGGTCAATTGGCCGCTGTTTCATTATTAGTGGTTTTATCTGTTGTTAA
>DCMX01000086.1 GCA_002321855.1 Fidelibacterota bacterium UBA1611
TTAGAGAATCTTCATCAAGGTTTCCATCGGTCTCTGGATCAAAATTGTCGACCGCTGCATATGTTGCAAAAAAAGAGTATACATTCCAAAATGTAATAAGTTTTTTACGTACATCATCTGCGGGTCCATAACCAAACAATAAATTATTTTCTAAATTTTGTCTCGCATACATCCAGCGCATAACATCAACACCCATTTTTTCCGCTGCTTCATCGAACCAGATCGCATTACCCCAAGATTTGTGCATATCTCTCCCGGTCTCATCTTTCACCAGGGCGTGACCCAACAATGTTTTGAATGGTGCCTGTTCCTCTAACAAGGCAGACATGGCTAACAAAGAATAGAACCAGTGGCGAAATTGACCTGGAAAACATTCTGTTACAAAATCCCCAGGGAACCAGCGTTTCCAATAATCATTATCGGTCAAATAGCCTAACGTTGAGAAAGGAACAATTCCCGCATCCAACCAAGGGTTGCCAACATCTAAAACTCGGGTACCTATCAATCCTGTTTCTGGATGACGGATCTTGACCTTATCAATCCAGGGTCTGTGTGGACTTTGACCATCATATTCGTTCCAGCCTTCTACTGATAGTTGCTTTAATTCATCCTTTGACCCTACCACATGGAACGAACCATCATCAAATGTCCAGATAGGCAATGCCAATCCCCAGAATCGTTTTTTAGAGATCATCCAGTCACTCATGTTATCCAACCACTCGTGCTCTCGCTCTCTACCCCAGGCAGGTATCCATTCAATATCATCTACAATACTCTTTATCTTACCACGCCAATCCATATTGATATACCACTCTTCTACCAATCGAAATACTAGTTCATCACCAGATCTCCAACAATGAGGGTAGATATGTGGATAATCTTCAACATATACAAGTAAGCCACGTTTTTTAAGATCATTTATAATAGCTTTTGTTGTAGCTGGATCCGTCGCATTCTTACCTTCTAACCAATCAAACTTTTTAATGAATTTAGCTTCGTCATCCAAGGGTGCTAAATTCACTAAATCATGTATTTTCCCGATCTGGTGGTCAATATCTCCGCACCCTGGAGCCATATGGACGATACCAGTACCTTCACCGGCCACAACTATATCATTACCAATATTATCCTTCCCTGGGTTGAGCACCTGATGCTGATCGACAGATGTTACATTTTTTTGTTTTAGCTCATCATTAGTAAACGGGTGACCACCAGGTACTTTTTGCGCGTCAAGATCATCATAGGGTCCTATATATTGCCAACCTACCATATCGGCACCCTTTATGGTTTCCACTATCTCGTATCCACCTCGTTCCTTGAATATCTGTGCAATGGTTTTCAGTTTTGGTACACCAGCGATCCATTGTTTCTTCTCATTATATTGTTTTTCCAATCGCTGGAATTCCAGATTTTCCTGGGCAATATAATAGATTGACCCATCAACTGCCCTAAGCTTGACATAATCAAGATCAATATTAACACCAACTACTACATTGGAAGTCAGGGTCCAAGGAGTAGTGGTCCAGATCAGAAGATATTCATTCTCTCGATCCTTTAGTTGGAACCGGATAAAAACAGACTGGTGAGAAACAAGTTTTCGACCCTCTATGATCTCCATTTGAGAATAGGATGTTCCCGATCGACCACTCCAAGGAACAACATCGATACCACGATAGATCTTGCCCTGATCAAATAATTTTTTAAGAAAAGACCATATTGTATAATTATTCTCATCCGACATGGTATAGTAGGAATTATCCCAATCCATCCAATAACCCAGCCTAATGGACTGATCGGTCTGTACCTTAGAGTATTTCTTAACTCTCTCCTTGCACAGATTGACGAATTTCTCGATACCATATTTTTCCACATCTCGCTTGGATCGAAACCCCAGTTCTTTTTCAACTTCCACTTCAACCCATAAACCTTGGCAATCGAAACCATTTTGGTAGCGGAGCTCATGTCCGGACATGGCCTTATAACGATTATATATATCTTTTAATGTTCTCCCCCAGGCATGATGCACCCCCATCGGATTATTTGCAGTAATAGGGCCATCAATAAAACTCCAGCGAGGTTTTCCAGTATTAAGATCCCTGCGCTTTTCAAAAATGTTATTCTTTTCCCAAAATTCGAGGACCTTGTGCTCTTCCGCCACAAAATCTATTTTGGCATCGACCTTCTTAATACTCATAAATCAAATTTAATGGAAAAATTGACCAAGAAATTAGGCTGATGCCCTGTTCTTACACAACTAAAGAGCATCCCATAAAGTGGTTTACAGGAACCGATCTTAAGAAATAATAATATAAATCAAAAATTCAGGGTAATGAATTGAGAAGAACCACTCGGTTTTTTGATCAGGAGCAACAGGGTACCCTTTTTTTTAGAAGCTTCCACCTTTTTTTTGAATTGAGATAAGGAAGATACCTGTTGTGTTCCAACTCGTTTTATAACATCACCAGGTTCAATATTTTTTTCAGATGCCTCACTTTTCGGTTCCACGCTCACAATAACAAGATCACCATCTTTATCTTTAAGATCATATTTCTCCCTTAACCGGTCATTCAATTCTATTACTTCTAATCCAAGTGTGGACGTGCTAGAAGTAGAGCGTGAAGCAACCGTCTGTTCACTATCTAATTCTTCTAGAACAACATTCAGTTTTTTACGGCGACCATCTCTAAAAACGACCACTTCACTGGAAGTACCTGGTGATGTTAAGGAAACAATATTCTTCAGATTGGCCGGACCAGTAATATCCTGATCATTAAAATATAGAATTACATCTCCTTCTTTCACACCACCTTTTTCGGCTGGACTGTTATCCACCACTTCAGTGACCATTGCACCATTTCGAGTATCCAGGTCCAAGACCTTTGAAGCATCACTGTCCAATGCCTGTATATAAACACCTAACCAGGCACGGACCACGTATCCTCGGTCTATGAGGTCAGCCATGATCCTATTTGCCATATTGGATGGTATAGCAAAACCCACCCCACGGTTACCGCGTTCATACCCACCAGTAGCAATAGCAGTATTGATACCTATCAGCTCACCTTTCATATTTAAAAGAGCTCCGCCACTGTTGCCCGGATTGATGGCAGCATCTGTTTGGATAAAATCTTCATAACTTTGGCCACGAAGAATATTGCTGCGTCCCAGTGCACTAACGATCCCAGTAGTAACCGTATGACTAAGGTTCTCAGAAAAAGGACTGCCCACAGCCATCACCCATTCGCCAACACGCAGCTTATCAGAATCACCAATTTTAAGCTGTGTCAGACCATCCGCTTCTATCTGGAGAACCGCCAGGTCGGATTTTGGGTCAGTACCAACTACTTTAGCATCAAACACTCTCTTATCAATGAGTTTGACCCTAATGGCATCCATATCCTCTACGACATGGTTATTCGTCAATACATAACCATTCTTGGAATCAATGATAACACCGGAACCTAACGCATTGGTCTTATACTCGCGCTCGCCATTGGGCATCTGGTAAGGATTGAAAAAAAAGTAAAATTCATTTCCCATTGGTAGCTTAATGACCTTATCCGTCACAACGGTCACTACAGCTGGTTTCGCCTTCTCTGCCAC
>DCMX01000213.1:0-733 GCA_002321855.1 Fidelibacterota bacterium UBA1611
CCATCTTGTTAACTGATGGATCTCGACTAAGATCATCTTTTCCAAACTCCACATGCCACATTTTCTTAGCATAGAGTATACGAGCAATTAGGATCCCAGTATAAAAAAATAGAAGTAGAAGAAATCCAACCACATGAACAGTATCATTACGATCAATAAAGACCAACATGATCAGGAGAATAAGCGGCATTAGCTTTATGATCTTTTGGATGATTTTTTCGGTCATTGTTCTTAGTTCAGCATTCCTTCGATAAATCTTAGCATTTTTTGCTGTTTTGAGAGCCACCCTAAGCGTGTTTCGATATTAATATATCGAATATTACTCTTCAGTGCTGCCCATGAGAGTGATCCATCATCTTTGTTCGGTAATTCATCTTGAAGAACGACATTATATGGACCCATCTCCAATTTTCTATAATCCGACTCCTCCGTACAGATAATAAAATCCCTTGGATTTTGACCACGTTTGATGGAGGAAAAACGGCTGTTATCAAGTTCTTTTTTCACATTATAACCACGAAAATTATTATGCAACGCAATAAGTAAGCCTTCATTCTCAGGAAACAGTTCAACCAGAAAATAATCCCGTTCATAATCCAGATTATCCAAAGCAGCTTTTAAAACTGTTTTATTCCACCCAGGTTTAAATTTCCTTAGTGCAGCTATAGCACCCTCTCGGGAAAAAATACGGTTTGGATCTACCTTTGTGGGTCCAAAAGGTACTTCCCGTTCA
>DCMX01000213.1:1129-2265 GCA_002321855.1 Fidelibacterota bacterium UBA1611
GCCATTTTTGCGGTTTGTTCATCACCGTGAAGCCAAATATATCGATTATCTGACACTCCATTTTCAATAATACGAAACTGAATTCCGGCAAAGGAAATGGATGTAGATATCGAACCTGATATATTTTGATCATTTGAGTATAGCATTGCTAATAAAAAGGGCAATATTGCAGTCTTATTTAACATAGATAGCTTTTCGGGTCTGCTTACTTTCGTTGGAAGATAAATGAATAAAATATAATCCGGTCGGATGGTTCTTTGGGTACCATTGAAAATGATGAGAACCAGAATTAAGTATGCCATTGAAGATCACTTCGATCATTCGACCTTTTATATCATACACCTTTAGCTCAACCACTGTTTCATTGTGGGAAGAAACCATAAAATATGTTGTTGGATTAAACGGGTTTGGATAATTCTGATGCAGCAAGATCCTGTCCGGTATTATTGGTATATCATATCCTATTCCCAATGTATGACAATTTTCAAGGTCCCAGCCATTTTCCGGAAAAACATCTTCCGGAAAATCAGGGGGACAGATGTCGAACTGATTATGATGAGCAAATATAGGTGTCCAGTTCAATGTATCAGCTGGTGGCTGACGGAATAATTGCATCCCGTAATCAGCATAATTACTATAGAGCGTGTTGCCTATGGTCACAGACCCGCCAACTATTGGCCAAGACGTTGAATCCACGTATATCCCTCCACCAAAATAACAGACACAATCGCATACCCCAGATACGTCATTATTGTAGATATCATTACCAAAGAGGTATGGGTATGACTCATTTATAATAGCGACCCCGCCGCCTTCTCCACCACAGGATCCAGCATGATTATTACGAATGATATTTCGATCAAGAGTAGGATCCGCGTGATCGATTAATACTCCACCGCCTGTTTGGTCTGAGTATCCATTCTCAATGGTCAACCCTATCAATATTGCAGAGTGGTCCTGTCCGCCAGCAATGGTCACGACCGTACCCGTTGTATCACCATCTAAAATCGTCTCACCAATAAAGAATGGGTCGAATTCCGAAAAAAACAAGGACGCAACCGTAATATTCTTATCTAAAAAATCGATCCTTTCTCTATAGCTACCAGGACTAATTAGAATAATATCTCCATTTTCTG
>DCMX01000213.1:2682-3944 GCA_002321855.1 Fidelibacterota bacterium UBA1611
GCTGGCCCATTCTCTGAGCGCAGATCAAGAATATAATTGATCAGATATGAGTAATCATTTGGATCATCCGGTAGAAATTGCGTGATATTCATAGAATTGACCAATTGACCATCCCGATCGAAAAAATATGTGCTTCTCTGAACAGCACCATAATCTGTCCAAACAGGGTATCCATCATCTTCTGTGTCTTCGACCCAGGGCAAAATCCTTCCCTCAACCATTCCAGGAAGATCATCATTGTATGCATCCTTCCCAACACCAATAATTGATATATCATTCACACCCATAGCCTGAAGATCAAGATATATGTCGTTCAAAAAACCGAACCGGCTTCGACAGGTAGATCAGTATTCGTGCCCAAAAAATACTATACAGATTTGACCAAGATAATCAGATGGACCGATCAATTGGCCGTAGGTCCCCGAGTTAGGATTCAGGTCTTCTAAGGAAAAATCTCCCTGACAAAGACCGACCGATCCAATTAACAGGCTAATTGATAATGGAAGTCGCCATGCCATGTATTTTACCAGGGTAATTCTTCACCCTTGAAATTATAGAACTTACCAGTATCAGAAATGGATAACTGGTCAATCACATCTATCATACCATTGACCGATCTCTTTTTTGAAACAGGTGCGATTGCCGAACCCATTCGCGTGCGAACCCATCCCGGATGTAGAGCGTACACAGCTATATTTTTCTTTTGCAGGTCCATGCTCATTGATCTTACCGCCATATTCAGCGCTGCCTTACTCATACGATAGCTGTAATAACCACCGCTGGTATTATCATTGATCGAGCCCTTAAGAGATGAAATATTCACGATCTTACATCCGTTATCAAATATAGGTAATAGATTATGTACCAGCATCACTGGTCCCGCAGAATTCACCCTGAATGCTTGGACCATATCATCCTGCGACACCTTCTCAATCCCAACCCGGTCGGTCATTATACCTGCATTATTGATCAAACAGTTCAATATTATATTCCTCTTATATAATTGATCTTTCACTGCTTTGAGTTGATCTTGTTGAGATACATCCAGAACGAGAACATTCTCGTTTGAGATGATGTCCATTAATTTCTTTGCATTACTGAGAGAACGGCTCGTCCCAAAGACCTTCCACCCTTTAGAATGGAACTGTTTAGCAAATTCCAGTCCTATTCCCCGGTTCGCTCCTGTTATCAGTAGTGTACTCAAAAATAGTTTCCTTCATTTCCTTTGGCATCGGGGACAGATATATGTCCCTCTGCCTGCC
>DCMX01000213.1:4332-8035 GCA_002321855.1 Fidelibacterota bacterium UBA1611
AATTGATCTTTGAAACTTCCTGGTTGTTCTCCGTCAACACGAAAATCACGGATCGTGGTTCCTCTTGCACTAATGGCCTTCCTTAAAATTAATCCTATAGCAGCGTGCAAAGATCTTACCTTTTTTGCTGATACACGATCGGATACCTTAAGCGGATTGATACCTGATGCCCATAAAACTTCATCCACATAAATATTACCTAACCCAGCAATAATTGATTGATCCAGTAATAGAGCTTTCATTTGTCGTTTCCTGGACCTGATGTTGTTATACAACCATTCTTCAGTGAATTCATCAGATAATGGTTCCAATCCCAGCTTTGCTCCCAAAGGCTTTAAGGAATCCATCCAAGTAACACGACCAAATTTTCGTTGATCTTTAAAAACAAGATACTGGTCCCCGTCCAACCGGCTCAAGAATGTAACATGACCACGGTCAAATCCTGCTTTAGCTATATAGAGATGTCCTGTCATACGAAGGTGTACAGTAAACCATGACGAATCAATTGTAAATATTATATATTTACCACGGCGCTCTAAGGCTCGTATTTTGCTACCGATCGTATTTTTCTTGAACTGATCAACAGATGATCCTTCACACGCCTTGGACCATGGAAACTCTACCCCTGAGATCGTCTTACCAATGATGTTTGGTCGAAGACAACGGATGACTGTTTCTACTTCAGGAAGTTCAGGCACCTATTCTTGGTCCTCATCATCCTGTAACCTGTATAAAACTGCCAGGACCAGGGCACCAATAATTAATACCAAAACAAGAATATATAGAAATAGTTTCATGTAAAGATATATAACCGCATTAATTCATCGCAGGTTTAGTATTATGATCTGATTTCAATATAGATCTAAAATCCAATAAAAATTTATTTATAATTGGTACATTATGTTCAATCAGACCCGCAATAGTTTTGAAAGAAAGATCTATTTTTTCCAGATCCATATGGTCCGATACTATCTTTATAATTGCTAATTGCTGGGTAGGGATATATTGCCTGGAAACAGCACAAATAGCAGAAGCTTCCATATCCACAAGTTCCGGATATGAATCCCCGCCATCTGTAATACCCTTCTCAACCGTTACTAAACTTTTTTCTTCCAAATCATATTCTATTAGACTATTGATCTCATGTCCTTGATTTGTTTCACCATCCATTATCCTATTGACCAGATAACATTGACCGATCTTGGTAGATCGCGGATTCCCGCCGGCAACACCGATATTGATCACTTGAACCAGGTTTTGTTTTATTTCCTTCTTTAGCAAGGTCCCAAGGTTTTTTGATATTTTATTCTTTCCGATGCCAACCCCTATAAGCATCAATCCTTCCCCGCGGAATAATGGAAATCCCATGCTGTAATCAGGTGATAGATCAAAAAAACGGATGAGTGGATCAGATTCGGCTTTGAGTGCCGTTACGATGCATTGTAATTTATTTTTTATCTTTTTTCCAGCCAAGCTCTAGAAATTTCTTTTCTTTAAGGTTCTTATTTTTTAACCATTCGGAAGCTGATCCTGCCTTGCCCTCCCAAGATAGACCAAGGAGACGACTTCTTTTGCGACCTTCTGGCCTGTACTGATACTCTCCGGTGTTTTTACCTTTTTTCCGTTTTACCATATCCTGGATGATCGATTCCAAGATCATTTTCCGATTATCATAATTCAGTTTAGCCACATCATAATAGACCACATCACGACCAATCAATGCCCCCATTTTATTTAATATCCATCCTGTTAAATACGATACCATCCCAAATACAGCTAAAGGAGCTTCTATTTGAAATTGGTTCACTGTTATTTTAGCGTGCGATACCAGGAATTCTGGATCACCAGTTAGGACAGATGGCAAAAGCGCTGATCCGATGATGAATCCTCCCGAAAAAATGAATACATTTCCGAGCGGTCTATAGGATTTAAGCGCATATCGTATTTCTCTGAGTGATTTGACCGGAACGACCTTTTTTACGAGGTTACTATCTCGATATACGATACTTCTGTTCTCAATCGTAAACAATTCATCAGACTTCAGGATCCTACCTTTTTTAGAATATAAGACCAAGGATTGGGCGGGTAAGCCAGGTTCCTGGATCATTATACACAGTATCAGTATTGTTATTCGCATAACGTTGGTAATACCAGAACCAGAATCTAAGACAAGAGTGTTTTCAATGCATAGATCAGTCTTTCTATATCTGTCCAAGTATTATAACCCTGTATAGATACACGAATAAATTGCCGATCCTGCCATTGAAATACAGGTACTTCAATTTGGTGATCATTCCAGAGCATGAGTTTCAGGTCACTTGGAACAGCAGTTGGTAGTGGATGGCTAATCATTTGACCTAACCAGTGTGAACCATGGAATATAGGTTCGGTATTCAATAATTGTTGTAATTGATCAGCTGTTCTTTTAACCAATTCTTTACATTTCTCCTGAACAATAGACCATTGGTTATCTTTCCTGAATCTGATCGCTGCTGGAATTGTTAGAAAAGCACTCATGTCTCGTGTACCCTGCCACTGAAAATTCTTTAATAATTCTGTTGGCCCTGGGTCATCACCTTCTGCACCCCAGCTTACAACCAGAGGGCTCATCTGTTCATGATGGGTCTCTTTAATATAAAGGAAAGAAACACCCTTCGGTGCGCAGAGCCATTTGTGGCAAGCACCAGTATAAAAATCACAGTTCAGGCTACTTATATCAAGCGGTATATGACCAGGAACGTGTGCACCATCTATAATAGTTAGTATACCTGCTTTACTGGCCAAGCTGCATATTTCTTCAACTGGGAAGATCAGCGCTGTAGAGCTTGTAATATGGGAAATAAATATGACACGAGTATTTTTATTCACACCAGACCAAAATTCTTTAACAAATCTTTCCCTTGTGGTCACTGGGTTTGAGACCGGCTGTTGCCTTATTGTTAGCCCGATCTTTTTTGCAGAAGCCCGCCAGGAACGTACCAATGCTCCGTACTCGTGTTGGGTCATTAAGATCTCGTCACCTGCTGATAATTGAAGACTATTGATCACATTGCTCACAGCCGTGGTCGGGTTAGGGAAGAACAAGAGATCGTCCCCATTACAATTCAGGAATTTCCCTATGTCGTCTCGTGCTTCTTTTAGATAGTGGTAAACTTCATGGGTCATGAATTTTCCTGGTTGAAACTCTAATCGCCTTTGCCAATTCTGGTATTCTTTAAAAACAACACGGGGGCAGGCACCAAATGAACCATGGTTCAAGAATGTAGCATTTGGATCAAGTAAGAATTGGTCTTTCATTTATCTACGGATAAACCAAAATTTCGATTCACTATGCGGAGCGGAGGAACAATATTCTCATTCTTCGTAACTGTGTTTTAGTATGGATCGATATCGTAAAACTCTATAAATATTCTTTGTAAACTGGTCTATAAATATACTTATCAATATGCTGGTCCAGATCATTTGGTAATTTAGAACTTATCAAGCCATCCCTTTCAGCCTGTCTGGCCACGGCCAAAGCTATATTTTTTGACACCTCTTGAATGGAAGAAAGTGGGGGATAGATTTGACCAGAAGAAATGTTCTCGTCAGTAACCATAGATGATAATATTTCAGCAGCCACTAAAAACAAGGTGTCGGGTACAGTACGGGATCCGGATATAACCGCACCCAAACCAACACCTGGGAAAATATATGCATTATT
>DCMX01000183.1 GCA_002321855.1 Fidelibacterota bacterium UBA1611
CTATAATATTTTAATGTCATACAAGGTGTAAAATTAAACCAGACCTCGTTCATTCATATGGACATTGATCTAATATACCTGGAAGGATATACGGCCGTTATAGCCATATAGATCACCGATCAGTGATCCATTCTCACTGATCCGAAGGATCTTCCATGTATATGACTGCTGCAAGAGAAACTCTGCTCCATTATCGCTGGGAATGGGGAAAATATTATAAAGATATGGGTAAGTGTTGTCCAAGATAGTTTCATGGACCAATGTTTCCACACTGACCCTGCCGGCTATCCAACTGCTGGTACTGTAATCATAGCCTGTGTAAAAACAGAATCGATTAATAGTATCAATAGCTGCATCTGTCACCATTGTATTCGTAAGGATCGATTCTATATCTCCGTCTGTGGTGATACGGTAGAGTCCGGTCGAATCTGCGACCCAGCCATGGCCATGGGCCGTAACCGCTGAAGGGTATCTAAATCCTCCAAAATATTTTATATCTGTGGTACCAATATCCACTGGATAATAGACGACCGTCCCAGAGTCTGGTATGGTTATCCATAAACCCTTATTTAAATGGTCAAAACTCACCTGTGTGTCCCACACTAATCCTGTTCCCAATGAATTATCTAAAATGATATCATTATTCTTATCTATTGTTACAATAGAGCCATCACGGGTGACCACATATACCATTCCCTGATCCTGGTCCAAGTCAAGGTCCAGTGGATAGTCTGGTAAAGGAATGGATTCTATCTCAAGAAGATCCGTAGTGATCAAGAGCAATGAACGATCGTAATAATCAGCAACACAGAATCTGTTATCAGTTCTTCTAAGGGACATACTCCTTGGTGATGATACATAACTGGTAGTGATCAAGTGGTTACCATCCCATGATATTATCCGTATACTATTATCCCAAAAATCAGCAGCATAGATATTGAAAGGCCCTATGGTTACCTGAACCGTATCCGAACGATCAGATATATAATTCTCCATTTTTACCTCAATTGCGTATGTGTAGGTTTCGTAGAGTGATACGGTAGTATCCAAGAAAGATGTAGAGCCAGGTGCAACATCTTTAAGCTTGATCATTTCTGACCCTAATATTCCGCGATAGATCGTATAATTACTAATGTCGCTCAAATCAATGGAATCCCACAATATCTGTACCGTGTTCTGTATTGGGATGAGACTTAGCCCTGTGGGCTTCCCACCAGTGAATGGATTGTTCGGATCCAACGGATTCAATGGTTCTCGGTTCGAGCAACCAATTAGAATAATTCCTAAAGTAATTGTTTTAATTATTCTAATAATCATCAATATAACTGTAGATAAGAAGTTGCATAAATAATTGTGATCCTATCACTATCACCCCAGAGGCCTGATCTAGCTTCTTCGTTTGGTCCCATGCGTCTTTTCTCTCGATAGGATCACCGGTACGAAGATATTGATCATAATATTTGTCGGACTCGATCTGTATTCTCCAGGCCAAACCGCCAAGCAGTATCGTACTATATGCAGCCACCATACGCACTATGTGTTTCTTTGGGGTAATGATTACTTTCCCACTTGATTCATGATCTAATCCGATCAGTGTATCAATAGGAGCGATCCTTTCAACACCAGGTAGTTGATCGGTCCAACTATTTTCATCTTGACCATGGATGATGCAACAAACGATAATATTGTATAAAAGAAAATATTTCATTTATAATACTGCATTTGAAATTCTATATCCTGCATTAGGAACCCAGTTCCAGATCTCCAGAATCCTGTCAATCTTCTCAGTGTATCAGAGCGCCATATTTCCATACCTTTTTCTGTTTCCACGCTGATAGCGACCCCTTTTGCAAAAGGAATGAACAAATTTGTATTTGCATGAAAGAAAGATTCTATGGGTAGTCCTAATTTAAAATCCGAGGTCCACGATGTTTGACCATTTATGTCCCTTCTGATCAACCTTCCATCTCGATAAAGCAAGAACAGATCATTATCCCGAACCCTAAAATCAAAACCGTTCACAAAGTCAAGGCCATGTATAATGATTCCAGTTTTCATATCTAACACCCAAAGAGTATCATTACCAGGCCCTACAAAGATCCGATCATGTTCAACATATTCTCTTAAATGAAGGTCAAGTTTTAGGTCCTGGGTCCATAATTTCTTTAGATGATGGTCATAGCAGTTCAGGTGTCCATCATCAGTGGCCACCAGAATCCTTCCATCAGTGGAGGAAATTATTTTGATCAGACCAAAACGACTATTTTTTTCCTTTATGAGCTCACCATTATATGCATCATATAATTCTAATCCCATCCTGGTTCCAAAAACCACTTCACTATCAGACAGGATTATTGGTTTGTTCTTTATGAGATGATCTACTCGATTCTTCCACAAATGTTTTCCAGATCTGATATCATAGGCACCCACAAGATCATTCTTCATAGAAATATAAAAGAACAGGTTGCCATCATTACTGATGGTAAGATAAGTAATGTGACCCATGGACGGGGTCCAAGAAGTTCCTTGTTTTTCACCATTATTCATGTTCATGATCATGACACTCCCCCGGTGGGTCCACACGAGTACCAGACTGTCATTTACTATGATCATATCTTGGATCGGATCCTTGGTATTTTTTTTCCATTGGAATGTCGGGCTCTTTAAGTTTAATGGTTCTATATCATTGTGAAAGTCCACACCTTCATCCAGCCTCACCAAACCGTAACAACCAGATATGATTATCAATCCTACAATTGAAAGAATGAACCGATTCATTTGAATTACCATGGGTCAAAAATCCCATCCGAAAAAGAACTGTATGAATTTGTCATCGGGAAATGTGTTCACACTAAGTGACCTAAGTCCCATATCCAAACGCAGAACCAATGCTCCAGCGAGAGCACCACGTAACCCGAAACCAGTACTTGAAAAAAGTCCCAACAGGTCATCATCCCAAGCATTACCAATATCCAGAAAAAAGGCACCATGTATGGGTGCTATCCATAACGACCCAGATAGAAAATCCATCCTCAGTCTCTTGGCAAAAGGAAACCTGAGTTCCTGGTTGAGCATGAGCATATTCCGTCCGCCAATAGACCCAAAACGATATCCACGTAGCCCCCAGCTCCCACCAATATTGTACCGGCGAATGTCACGACCGTCATTCATCCAGACCATTGTACGCTGGGCCAGTGATATTTTTGGTATGATCTGCCAGTACCTGCGAAGATCCAACCACGCAGTTATATTATGGTAGCGACCTTTCATAAGATCAAAAGTAGGTCCAATGGTAAAACGTGCCCTCCACCCATCCCGAGGACCGATCACTGACCACAGGGCATTATCGTGTATAATGGAAAAAAAGTTCGACACCAGAACCGAGGGTTCGGGCTCATCAACATAATGATCCTTTGATGAATATCGAAAACTGGTACTGAGCTCCAGTCGCCTGAAAGTTGAGTAAGGGAAATTCACTGCACCACGCAGCCCGATCGTTCTCTCGAAATAAAACGATTCGTATGGACTAAAGTATTCATTAGCAAAATGAAACACACTTATACCCCAGTTTGTTCTTTTGGACATATTCAGATAGGTAATTGCCACGTTCCAGTGGTCAGCAAAATCAGATTGTACCTGAGCAGAATTAGCAAGTAGAAAGTGGAAATACTGGTTCCCCATTTGATCCGATAGTGATAATTGTGCACCACCAAGGATTCCATAGATAGGGTCCATAGCTACAGATGTTTGGGCCAGGTCCAACCTATAACGAAGCTTAAAAGGCAGTTTGCGTGCATTGCTACCTTCACCAAGTCTTTCTGGCCATTTATCCCGTTTTAACTTGTTCTGGTCTTTGGACCAATTCAGTACATTCACTGCCTCAAGCGGTAGGGCTGCCACCTGGTAACTGAAATCATTGAAAACACCTGCTACGGCACTGTCTGACCCCATAGGCTGAAACTGAGATATACCAGTATGGATATCTGTTTCCTGTGTCAATAACAATGTTTCTATGGCAGTCTTATTCTTCTTAAGAGACCATATGTTTGACATACCGGAATGATCAGAAAGATAATAGATCGTCATTGGATCTGTTCCTGACCATATTGGAAATATCTTTTTTGCATTGTCAGAGAGAAGCAGGCGAACATCACCAGAAACAATGTCCATTAGAAAAAGATCCAACCCAGTATTATAATTCTCCTTGATCCTATCGGAACTAAAAACGATCTTTTCTCCATTTGGGTCAAAGGAGGGGTCTCGATCCGTAAATATATCATTTGTCATATTCAGTATATGTGCCTCTCCTATATTGAGAAGAAAAATATCTGATCGCCCACTAAAATCCTGCCCGCTAAATATTACCATACTACCATCGGGTGACCAGCGAGGTGATCGAATAGTCACAAGACTATCTTGTCCATAAGTGTTGGTGATATCGCCAGAAACCAGATCTATCACTTGCAAGACATCCTGGCGGTTCGACCGGACTGCAATAATTAGTTTCTCATTCTTGTAGATGTCCATGCCTGATTCAAGGAAATGAACAGATTCTATATTGGTATCCTGACCAGATCTGGCAAGCCGACGACGCTGCTTGATGTCATATATTGGATGGTCATAGATCACCGGAAACCCTTCCCGGCTGGAAATATATACTACATGATCCTGGTTCTCTGAGTTTTTGTAGGTCAGCGGAAAGACATTCGCTCCCTCGTGGGTGATAATAGATCCCTGATTCACCGCAGGCTTATCAGCAGCAAGTTCATCAGCTGTCCCGTGCCTTAATGACATCAACCACTCAGTTTGCAGATCTTTCATCTTCATCCCAACAATATGTTCGATACACTCGTTGAAGTTCTCGTATATCCAGTAATCTTCCATAAGATTCCTTATCCGCTCCATGCCGTATCTCCCCTCGAACCAGCGTAAGAAGGCCTGACCCTCCTTGTAGGATAGATACCCTCCTACTTCGTTCAACGGTACCAATGTACCATTAACAAGGCGATCCCGTATCACCATTTCCGATTGAGTATCCCAACCGACAGACCACCATTCTGCGAGACCTTCAGAGAACCAGTGTGGAATTGTTGGGGGTTTATTGATCAGTTTGAGACGAACTGGTGTCATCATCTTGCTAAAAGTGAAGACATGCGCAAGTTCATGTGTAAGAACATTCCTGAAAGCTGATAGGTCGCCCATATATGGGATCACTACACGCCCCTTACGATGTTCGAAGAATCCTCCAACTCCTTCTGGTATCATCATGGGCAATATATTGGTCTGCTGAAAATGAATATGACTACTGTATATCATCAAGGGCACCGTGTCCCAGAGAGTATGGTTGAACTTTATCTCAAGGTCTGTATAAGCATTCTCAAGTATATGTGCAGCGATACCAGCGATCTGTTCTTCTTGACGATAATAGTATATATGAAAATGGTCAGTTTTCATTATACGCCAATCAAACTGTTCATACTGTATCTTATTTCGCCCAAAATAGAACTGGGCCTCACATATACAAGAAAAAAGAGATACAATTATTAACAGATATATAAATGTCTTATTGTTGCAGGTCATATAGAAAATTTACATTATGATCATCGAATCAAATATCTGTTCCAATTGGTCAATTTGTTCGATATTCTTTCTCAAGCTCGCTCATAGACACCAGAAATATCTCGATCGCTTTTCTTTCTCTTGGTTCCGATTGAAATATTGTGTAAAGATCCTCACCATTTATCCTGTACCGATATCCCGTTAAAGCGTTCCCAATTAATTCTACTGTATCTATCTCATGGTATTTTACAACGTGCGGTGACCCCTTTCTTGATCCTATAAATCTGAGATCATTACGGGTGAACAATATACCAGTTTCCTTCATCCATTTATTATAATAGAAGAATATATCCTGTTCAGGCAGTATAAGTTCGAACCTGGTTCGTATAGGGTCAATGTGCCAGATCGGTCGGAGAGTGTATGCTGGATACTGGTCTATTTTCTTGCTCAGCCTACGGAATATATTCTCCTGCTGAAAATACTTTTTCACATTATGATGAAATGGATCAATGGATCGAGCAATATCCGTACTATCATTCATACTTGATACCCACCCCGCATAATCCTTGAATAAATTGGTATACTGGTCCAGTACCTGTTTCAGGCCCTCCAACTCGAATGAATAACTTACCTGTGTAAGTCCCTTAGGTGTTGTATAGAAAACGGCCTTCTCAGATGTTGACATTTGTAGAAGCATTAGAAATGGGTCCGGGGCCACTGTTATATCATACTCGCCAGATATCAGCCAGCTGTCCCCTCGCAGTTCATTGTCACCTATTCTGTATTTAACATAGGATCTCCCAACAGAGATAAATCCGCCCCATTTTATATCAATATCAACCTTTTCACCGTTGGATCGAATACTTAGCCAGCCATATATCCTATCATAGTTAAAAATTTGCTTATCGATACTGCGTTTTGATAGTATGATAGATCCTTTATCTCTTGTTGTATCCTTGATAGTCTCAATAAACCAATCTGTGGTAGCAGGTTGAGCGTTCAGCTCGGTCAAGAATATGATAAAGATGATACGAACCATCATTAGAGTAAATATAACATGAACCTACGATCGAATAAAAAACCAAGCGTGTAAATAACAATAGACCCCGATGTAGGGGCCTGTTGTTAGAGAAGTATAATTCTTTTGTCTTATAAAGTCCTAAATCGTGGTTATCCTACTCATCCAAGTAAAGAAAGAACACCTCGCAAGT